>NZ_JBHVBO010000073.1:0-18157 GCF_042668085.1 Isoptericola sp. NPDC057391
GGTATCGACGCTCCCGCCCCTCACAACTCGCGGGCCGGACAGTTGTCAGGGCCACGCGCACCAGAACCTGCGCGTGGCCCTGACAACTCTGGTGAGACGGGGTCTCAGAGTGGTCTATCCTGGTTCCCGGTACTCGCGGTAGCGTGTACCTCGGCGCCGGCCCCACCGGGTCGTCGCCCGAGAGCGGCGTCGCTCGTCGGACGCCGAAGTCCCGACCCCCGCCTGCGGATGGAGCTTCCATGACCACACGGAACCCGGCCCGCCGCGCGCTGCGCGACGTCGTCTTCGTCGAGGGCGTGCGCACGCCGTTCGGCAAGGCCCGGCCCGACGGCCTGTACGCGGAGACGCGCGCCGACGACCTCGTCGTCAAGGCCGTCCGCGAGCTGCTGCGCCGCCACCCCGAGCTGCCGGGCGAGCGCGTGGACGAGGTGGCCATCGCCGCCACCACCCAGCAGGGCGACCAGGGCCTGACCCTCGGCCGCACCGTGGGGATGCTCGCCGGCCTCCCCCAGACCGTCCCCGGCTTCGCCATCGACCGCATGTGCGCGGGCGCGATGACCGCCGTCACGACCACCGCCGCCGGCATCGCGACCGGCAGCGCCGACGTCGTGATCGCCGGCGGCGTGGAGCACATGGGACGCCACCCGATGGGCTTCGACGCCGACCCGAACCCGCGCTTCCTGTCCGAGAAGCTCGTGGACCCCGAGGCCCTCAACATGGGCGTCACGGCCGAGAACCTGCACGACAAGTTCCCGCACCTCACCAAGGAGCGCGCGGACGCCTACGCCGTGAACAGCCAGGCCAAGTACGCCAAGGCGCTCGCCAACGGCGACGTCGGGCCGGAGCTCGTCCCCGTCGCGGTGCGCTCGGCCGAGCAGGGCTGGGGCCTCGCCACCGCCGACGAGCTGCCGCGCCCCGGCACGACCGTCGAGGGCATCGCGAACCTCAAGACGCCGTTCCGCCCGGGCGGCCGCGTCACCGCGGGCAACGCGTCCCCGCTGACCGACGGCGCCACCGCCGCGCTGCTCGCCTCGGGCGACACCGCGGCCGAGCTGGGCCTGCCGGTCGCGATGCGCCTGGTCTCCTCCGCGTTCGCCGGCGTCGACCCGTCGATCATGGGCTACGGCCCGGTCCCGGCCACCGACAAGGCGCTCGCCCAGGCCGGCCTCACGATCGAGGACATCGGCCTGTTCGAGATCAACGAGGCCTTCGCCGTGCAGGTGCTGAGCTTCCTCGACCACTACGGCATCGCGGACGACGACGAGCGCGTCAACCCGTACGGCGGCGCCATCGCCATGGGCCACCCGCTGGCCAGCTCGGGCGTGCGCCTGATGACGCAGCTCGCGCACCAGTTCGCGAAGCACCCCGAGGTCCGGTACGGCATCACCACCATGTGCGTGGGCCTCGGCCAGGGCGGCACCGTGATCTGGGAGAACCCGCACCACGCCGACTACTCCGGCCACACCGCCGAGCAGACCAGCACCGCGACGGACGAGGAGAACTGACCCATGCCGGAGAACCAGACCGAGAACACCTCCGGCGTCCGCGCCGAGCGCGTCACGCACTCGCTCGTCCGAGACGTCCAGCTCCCCGGCGGCGCGGGCACCCTCGCGCTCGTCACCCTCGACAACGGCCTCGACCACACCAAGCCCAACACGCTGGGCCCGGAGGGCATGGCCGAGCTCACCGCGGCGCTCACCGCGCTGCAGGAGCGCGCCGGCCGTGGCGAGATCGCCGCCGTCGCCGTCACCGGCAAGCCGTACTTCCTCGCGGCGGGCGCGGACCTGCTGCAGGTCTCGACCGTCACGTCGCACGAGCAGGCGCTCGAGCTCGGCCGCTCCGGGCACGCCGCCTACGAGCTGCTGCACACGATGGGCGTGCCGACGTTCGCGTTCGTCAACGGCCTCGCCCTCGGTGGCGGCCTCGAGGTCGCGCTGAACTGCGACTACCGCACCGTGTCGTCCGACGCCCCCGCGCTCGGCCTTCCCGAGACCGGCCTCGGCCTCGTCCCCGGCTGGGGCGGCGCCTACCTCGTGCCGCGCCTCGTGGGCATCGAGACGGCCGTCGACGTCATCCTCACCCGTCCCGCGACGCAGAAGCCGTTCAAGGCGGCCGAGGCCGCGCAGATCGGCCTCGTGGACCAGCTCTTCGAGGCGGCCGACTTCCTCGAGCAGTCGATCCTGTGGGCCTCGCGCGTCCTGCGCGGCGAGGTCGAGGTGCCCCGCCGCGAGCTCGACCCGCAGCCGGTGTGGGATGCCGTCGTGGCGGCCACCCGCCAGCGGCTCGACGCCGTCGTCGCGGGCTCGCGCCCGGCGCCCTACCGCGCCCTCGACCTGCTGGCCGCGGCTCGCACCGCGACCCGCGAGGAGGCGTTCGCCGCCGAGGACCAGGCGCTGGCCGACCTCATCATGTCCGACGAGATGCGCGCGAGCGTCTACGCGTTCCAGCTCGTCTCGGGCGGCAAGAAGCCCGTCGGCGCTCCGGACAAGAGCCTGGCCCGCCCGGTTACCCGCGTCGGCATCGTCGGCGCCGGCCTCATGGCGGCGCAGATCGCCCTGCTCGTCGCGCAGCGCCTCGGCGTGCCGGTCGTCATGCGCGACCTCGACCAGGCGCGGGTCGACAAGGGCCTCGGCTTCGTCCGGGCCACCGTCGAGAAGCTCGTCGGGCGCGGGCGGATGACACCCGAGGCCGCCGCGCGCATCGTCGCGAGCGTCACCGGCACCACGGAGATCGGCGAGTTCGCCACCTGCGACGTGGTGATCGAGGCGGTCACCGAGGTCATGGGCCTCAAGAAGAAGGTCTTCGCCGAGCTCGAGGGCATCGTCTCGGAGGACACGATCCTCGCGACGAACACCTCCGCGCTGTCCGTCACCGAGATGGCGGCGGACCTCCGGCACCCCGAGCGGGTCGTGGGCATCCACTTCTTCAACCCGGTGGCCCAGATGCCGCTGGTCGAGGTCGTGAAGGCCGAGAGGACCTCCGACGAGGCGCTGGCCACGGCCTTCGCCATCACGAAGAAGCTGCGCAAGACGGCGGTGCTCGTCGCCGACCGGCCGGGCTTCGTCGTCAACCGGCTGCTCGTGCTCGTCATGGGCAAGGTCGTCGAGGCCATCGAGAACGGCACGTCGGTCGAGGTCGCCGACACGGCGCTCGCCCCCCTCGGCTTCCCGATGCCGACCTTCGAGCTCTTCGACCTCGTCGGCCCCGCCGTCGGCCTGCACGTGCTCACCTCGCTGCGCGAGGACCTGGGCGACCGCTTCCCGACCTCCCCCGGCCTGGAGAAGCTCGTGGCCGACGGCACGCGCGTCGTGCTGGACCGCCCCGCGCCCGGTCTGCCCAAGCCGGTCGACCCGGCGATCCAGGCCGTCTTCGGCGAGGCCCTCCCGGCCGGCGCCGAGGGGCGCCACGGGACCCCCGTGCTCGACGCCGCGGGCGTGCTCGACTCGGTCCTCACGGCGCTCACGGTCGAGGTCGGCCACATGCTCTCCGAGGGCGTGGTCGCCGGGCCGCAGCAGATCGACCTGTGCATGATCCTCGGCGCCGGGTGGGGCTTCCACACGGGCGGCATCACGCCGTACCTCGACCGTGCCGGGTACTCGGCGAAGGTCCTGGACCGCCGGATCCTGCCCGACGGCGTCGCGAACGTCCCCGAGGTCGTCGCCTGACGCGGGCCGACATCACCTGACACCTCCTCCTCGGGGCGGGTCAGCCGGTCCCACCGGCGCCCGTCCGACGGCCGGTCCCCCGCGCGGGGGCCGGCCGGCGGCGCGTTTGGCGCCCGGGGTCGATCGCCACCCTGTTCGACCACGTCGCCCTGGTCGCGGCACGGTCGTGGCGATCGGCGAGGCTCGACGCGCCGCCCGGCCGCGACGCGAGCAGGCCTGAGCGGGCGGGGTTCTCGACCGTGCCCCCCGCGCGTGTGAGACTGCCCCGGTGAAGCGCACCGTGGGGATCGAGGAGGAGTTCCTCCTGGTCGACGACGACGGCCGACCGGTCGCCCGAGCCTCCGAGGCGCTCGACGCCTCCGGGCAGGACGCCGGGCCCGCGCGCCCCTCCGCCACGACCGGCGGGGGCGCGCTCGAGGCCGAGTTCATGGAGGAGCAGCTCGAGACGGCGACCCACCCCCGCCGCGAGCTGTCCGACCTCGCCGCGGAGATCCGTGCGGGGCGGCGGCGGGCGCAGACCGCGGCCGACCGGGTGGGCGCCCAGGTCGCCGCGCTGGCCACCTCGCCCTGGCCGTTCGAGGGCACGACGGTGGCCCGCCTGCGCTATCTGGAGGCGCGGGCCAGGTTCGGCCTCACCGCGCGCGAGCAGCTCACCAGCGGCTGCCACGTGCACGTCGCGGTGGCCGACGACGCCGAGGGCGTGGCCGTGCTCGACCGGATCGGGCCCTGGCTGTCGGTGCTGCTGGCCCTCAGCGCCAACTCGCCCTTCTGGCAGGGCGAGGACTCGGGGTTCGCGAGCTACCGCTCGCAGGTCTGGGCGCGCTGGCCCACGTCGGGCCCGGCGCGGTCGTTCGGCTCCCCGGAGGCCTACCACGAGGCCGTAGACGACCTCGTCGCGACCGGCACGATCCTCGACCAGAACATGGTCTACTTCGACGCCCGTCTCTCGTCGCGCTACCCGACCGTCGAGGTGCGCATCGCCGACGTCTGCCTCGACGCGGACACCGCGACCCTCCTGGGCGCGCTGGCCCGCGGCCTGGTCGAGACGGCCGCGCGCGAGGCGGCGGACGGTCTGCCCGCGCCGCTGCTGCGCACCGAGCTGCTGCGCACGGCCGCCTGGCGGGCGGGTCGGTCCGGCCTCTCGGACGACCTCCTGTCCCCGCTCACGTGGCGGCCCGCGGGGGCGCACGACGTCGTCGGGCAGCTCGTGGCGCACGTCCGCGACGCGCTCGTCGACGCCGGCGACCTGGACGCCGTCACCGAACTGCTCGGGCGGCTCTGGGCGTCCGGGGACGGCGCGACGCGCCAGCGGGCCTGGCGCGCCGCCGGCGACGGCGACCTGCGCGTCGTCGTCGAGCGCGCCGTGGCCGCGACGCACGCCTGAGCGACCGGACCGGCGTCGCGGGACGCCCGGTCGTCGGTCGTCGGTCGTCAGTCGTCCCAGCCCATGCGCAGCACCTCGAAGGGTGTGGCGTGGGCGACGCCGAGGCGCGGCCCGGTGGCCGACGTCATGCGGGCGAGGAACTCGGCCGGGTCGAAGTGCTCCCACCCGAGACCGTCGAGGTAGGCGGCGTGGGCCCGCAGCGAGGCGACCCCGGCGTCGAAGGTGTCGGTGACGTCCACCGCGTGCTCCGCGGCGGGCGACCCGGCGGCCCACACCTGGCGTACTCCGCCCCACGGCTCGAGGTCCTCGTCCTCGAGCTGGTCCTGGAAGACCCAGCGGTTGCCGGCGTCGCGGACGGCGTCGACGACGGCGCGGCCGGTCGCGATGTGGTCGGCCTGGTTGAGCATCCCGCCGGGGAAGGTCTCGCGGTAGTTGCCCGTGATGACGATCTCGGGGCGGTGCCGGCGCACCGCCCCGGCGATCGCCCGGCGCAGCGGCAGGCCGTACTCGATCACGCCGTCCGTGAAGCCGAGGAACTCGACCTCCTCGACCCCGACGGCGCGCGCCGAGGCGACCTGCTCGGCCTCGCGCACCCGGCGCGCCTCCTCGGGGTGCATGCCGTCGATCCCAGCCTCGCCGCTGGTCACCATGGAGTAGACGACGCGCTTGCCCTGACCCGTCCAGCGGGCGACCGCGGCGGCCGCCCCGAACTCCATGTCGTCGGGGTGCGCCACCACCGCGAGCGCCGTGGTCCAGCTCTCGTCGAGGGGCTGCAGCACGTCGGTCTCGTGCGGGTGGTCCGGCGTCGTCGTCATGGCGCCACGCTAGCGACGACGACGCGCGGTCGCGCGCGCCGGCCGGTCAGTACGTCGTGAGCCGGTGGGCGCGGAAGACGTCGCGCACGGCCTCGGCCGCCTCGGGGTTCGGGGGCTGCGTGTCGTCGAGCTCGTAGGCCCGCCCGAGCTCGGCCCACTTGTCACGGGCCATCTGATGGAAGGGCAGCACCTCGACGCGCTCCACGGTGCCCGGGCGCACGGCCTCGATGTCGGCGGCGTGGCGGGCGACGGCGGCCACGTTCGCCGGGTCGTCGGTGAGGCCCGGCACCAGCACGAAGCGCACCCAGACCGTCACGCCGCGCTCGGCAAGGCGGCGCCCGAACCGCAGCGTGGGGGCGAGCGAGCGCCCCGTGACGCGCTGGTAGGTCTCCTCGTCACCCGCCTTGATGTCGAGGAGCACGAGGTCGGTGTCGTCCAGCATCGCGTCGGCCGCGTGGGCGCCGAGGAAGCCGGAGGTGTCGAGCGTCGTGTGCACCCCGAGCTGCTTCGCGCCGCGCAGGACCCGCGCGGCGAACGCCGGCTGCATGAGCACCTCGCCGCCCGAGAGCGTGAGGCCGCCGCCCGTGGCGGTGAAGATGCCGCGGTAGCGCGCCACGCGGGCCAGCAGGTCGTCGACGAGGACGGGCTCGCCGTCCTTCATCGCGAGCGTGTCGGGGTTGTGGCAGTACAGGCAGCGCAGCGGACAGCCGCTGAGGAACACCGTCAGGCGGGTGCCGGGGCCGTCCACGGCGGTCACGAGCTCCCAGGAGTGCACCGAGCCGAGCTCGCCCGAGCGCATCAGCGCCAGGCGGTCGGACCGGCCCACCTCGTCGGTGTCGACCGTCTCGATCCCCCGCAGGCCGGCGCCGGCCCGGCGCCGGGAGGGGGCGTCCAGCAACGCCGGGCCGGCAGTCATGGTCAGAGCCCCCCGTGGAACGTCCGCGACAGCACGTCCAGCTGCTGCTCGCGGGTCAGCCGCACGAAGTTCACCGCGTAGCCGGACACGCGGATCGTGAGCTGCGGGTACTTCTCCGGGTGCTCCATGGCGTCCTCGAGCGTCTCGCGCACGAGGACGTTGACGTTCATGTGGTAGCCGCCCGAGGCCACCGAGGCGTCGAGCAGGCCGGCGAGGTTCGCGACCTGCTCCTCGCGGGTGCGGCCGAGGCCGGACGGCACGACGGTGTTGGTCAGCGAGATCCCGTCCTGCGCCTGGTCGTAGGGCAGCTTCGCCACCGACAGCGCGGAGGCGAGCATGCCGTGCGTGTCGCGCCCGTTCATCGGGTTCGCGCCGGGCGAGAAGGGCTCGCCGGCACGCCGGCCGTCCGGGGTGTTCCCGGTGGCCTTGCCGTAGACCACGTTGGACGTGATCGTCAGCACCGACTGGGTGGGCACGGCGTCGCGGTACATCCGGTGGCTGCGGATCTTGGCCATGAACGACTCGACGAGCTCGACGGCGATGGCGTCGACGCGGTCGTCGTCGTTGCCGTAGGCGGGCCAGTCGCCCTCGGTCTCGTAGTCGACGACGATGCCGCGCTCGTCCGTCACCGGCGTGACGGTGGCGTACCGGATCGCCGACAGGGAGTCCGCCGCGACCGACAGGCCCGCGATGCCGCACGCCATGGTGCGCAGCACGTCCCTGTCGTGCAGGGCCATCTCGAGCCGCTCGTACGCGTACTTGTCGTGCGACCAGTGGATGCAGTTCAGCGCCTCGACGTACGTCTCGGCGAGCCAGTCCATGGTGCGGTCGAAGCGGGCGCGGACGTCGTCGTAGTCCAGCGGCAGCCCCGGCACGACGGCGGGGAACGCCGGCGACACCTGCGTGCCGGTCACCTCGTCCTTGCCGCCGTTGATCGCGTACAGCAGCGCCTTGGCGAGGTTCACGCGGGCGCCGAAGAACTGCATCTGCTTGCCGACCGCCATCGGCGAGACGCAGCACGCGATGGCCGCGTCGTCGCCCCACGCGGGGCGGATCTGCTCGTCCGACTCGTACTGGACCGCCGACGTGTCGATCGACACCTTGGCGCAGAACTCCTTGAACCCCTCGGGCAGCCGCGGGCTCCAGAAGACCGTCATGTTCGGCTCGGGCGCCGGGCCCAGGTTGTACAGGGTCTGCAGGAAGCGGAACGAGTTCTTCGTGACGAGCGGGCGGCCGTCCTCGCCCATGCCGCCGATGGTCTCGGTGACCCAGGTCGGGTCGCCGGAGAACAGGGCGTCGTACTCGGGGGTGCGCAGGAAGCGCACGATCCGGAGCTTGATGACGAAGTCGTCGACGATCTCCTGCGCCTCGGTCTCGGTGAGGCGCCCGGCGGCCAGGTCGCGCTCGATGTAGACGTCGAGGAAGGTCGACGTGCGTCCCAGCGACATCGCGGCGCCGTTCTGCTCCTTCACCGCGGCGAGGTAGCCGAAGTAGAGCCACTGCACGGCCTCGCGGGCCGTCGTCGCCGGTCCGGAGATGTCGTACCCGTAGGACGCGGCCATCTCCTTGAGCTCGCCGAGCGCACGGATCTGCTCCGCGTGCTCCTCACGTTCGCGCGCCACGGACTCGCTGAACGGCCGGACGTCGAGGCCGAGCTTGTCGACCTTCTTCGCGGCGATCAGCTGGTCGACGCCGTACAGCGCCACGCGGCGGTAGTCGCCGATGATCCGGCCCCGCCCGTACGCGTCCGGCAGGCCGGTGATGACGTGCGAGCTGCGGGCGGCGCGGACGTTCGGCGGGTAGACGTCGAAGACGCCCTGGTTGTGCGTCTTGCGGTACTCGGTGAAGACCTTCTTGAGGTTCTCGTCGACCGGGTAGCCGTACGACTTCAGCGCGCCCTCGACCATCCGCCAGCCGCCGTTCGGCATGATCGCGCGCCTGAGCGGGGCGTCGGTCTGCAGGCCGACGATCAGCTCGGCGTCGCGGTCGATGTAGCCCGGCCCGTGCGCGGTGATGGCCGCCGGGGTGTGCGGGTCGACGTCGTGGACACCCTTCTCGCGCTCGGTCGGGAACATTGCCGAGAGCTTCTCCCACACCGCCGTGGTGCGCGCCGTGGGCCCCGCGAGGAACGCGTCGTCGCCCGTGTACGGGGTGTAGTTGCGCTGGATGAAGTCGCGCACGTCGATGCCGTCGCACCAGGGCCCCGGGGTGAAACCCGTCCAGGCGGTGGTCGTCGTGGGTGCCGCGTCGGTGGTCATGGGAGCCCCTCCTTGAGGTCTGACCACATCCTATTCGTGAAGGTCTTCACAAGCGACGTCGAGGGGCTGTGACGTCGCAGACACCCGCGAAGGGCTCAGTCCAGGACGACGCCGGGCGGGGACGCCGCGAGCGCGATCGCCTCGCGCGTCGTCGCGGCGACGATGTCGGGCCGGTCGGGCCCCTCCCACGACCGGCCGTGCGAGACCCACGCCGTGCGCGTCCCCGCCGCGCGCCCGGCCGCGACGTCGGCGTGCCCGGCGTCGCCGACCATCCAGACCCGGCGCCGGTCGACGTCCGCCGCGCCCAGCCGGTCCAGGGCGACCTCGAGCAGGCGCGGGTGGGGCTTGGCGACGCCCTCCTCCTCGGACACCACGACCGCGTCGACGTGGTCGCCGAGGCCGCAGCGCGCGATCTTGCCGCGCTGCTGCGCGGACGTCCCGTTGGTCACGACCGCCACCCGGTGGCCCGCGCCGCGCAGCACGTCGAGCGCGAAGACCACCCCGTCGTACGGACGCACCCGGTCGAGGATGCCCGCCCGGAACCGCTCGATCGCGGCGGGCACGTCGTCGTCCCAGCCGAGACGGTCGATCAGCACGCGGGCGAGCGCGGCCTTGGAGCCGTGCCCGCCCTCGTCGGCGGCCAGGATCGCCGCCAGGTCGGCCGCGCCCGCGCCGGCGGCGTCCACGGCGCCGGACGCCCACGCCTCGAACGCCTCCGCGCGGCCCACCAGGGTGTTGTCGAGGTCGAGCAGCCAGATCATGACCGTGAGGCTAGCGGCCGCCGGGTGCCCGGCGGCGCGCGTCTCGCGTCAGTCGCGGGCGAGCGCCGCGAGCGTGTCGCGCACGGCGTCCTCGGCCCGCATCCGCTGCCGGCCGATGATCTGGTCGCGGCTGGCGTGATCGAGGAACTCCACCGGCAGGCCGACGTGCACGAACGGCGTGCGCACGCCCTGCTCCCCCGCCCGCTGGGCGGTCATGGCGCCGACGCCGCCGTCGACGACGCCGTCCTCGATCGTCAGCACGAGGTCGTGCTCGCCCGCGAGCTTCACCAGCGCCTCGGGCACCGGCAGCACCCACGTCGGCGCGACGACGTCGACCGTCAGGCCGTGCGCGGCCAGGGACTCGCCCGCCGCGAGCGCCGTGCCCACCATCGACCCCACGCCCACGACGAGCACCTTGCGCCCGCCCGCGGCGCTGCCCGCCCCCGGCACGTGCCGCGCGACGACGTCCACGCCGTCGAGCTCCTCGAGCGCGGGCACAGGGTCGCCGACGGCGCCCTTGGGGTAGCGCACGACCGTGGGAGCGTCGTCGACGTCCACGGCGGCGCGCAGTGCGGCGCGCAGGGTGGGCTCGTCGCGCGGCGCGGCCAGCCGGAGCCCGGGGACGATGCGCAGCATCGCCATGTCCCACATGCCGTTGTGGCTGGCGCCATCGTCGCCGGTGATGCCGGCCCGGTCGAGCACGAACGTCACGCCCGCCCGGTGCAGGGCCGCGTCCATGAGCACCTGGTCGAAGGCGCGGTTGAGGAAGGTGGCGTAGACGGCGACGACCGGGTGCAGCCCGGCGAAGGCCATGCCGGCCGCCGAGGTCGCGGCGTGCTGCTCGGCGATCCCGACGTCGAACGTGCGGTCCGGGAACTCCTGCGCGAACGGCGCCAGGCCCACGGGGTGCAGCATCGCCGCGGTGATCGCGACGACGTCGCGCCGGTCGCGGCCGATCTTCACGATCTCGTCGGCGAAGACCTTGGTCCAGCCGAACCGCGACGGCGCGACGGGCAGCCCGGTCTCGGGGTGGATCTGCCCGACGGCGTGGAAGCGGTCGGCGACGTCCTGCTCGGCCGGGGTGTAGCCGCGGCCCTTCTCGGTGATGGCGTGCACGATCACCGGGCCGCCGTACGCCTTGGCCCGGCGCAGCGCGTGCTCCATCGCCGCGACGTCGTGGCCGTCGACGGGGCCGACGTACTTGAGCCCGAGGTCCTCGAACATGCCCTGCGGGGCGACGACGTCCTTGAGGCCCTTCTTCAGCCCGTGCAGCCAGTCGTAGGCGAAGCGGCCCGGCGCGCCCGTGCGGTGCAGGGTGCGCTTGCCCCACGACAGGAAGGCCTCGTACCCGCGCGTGGTGCGCAGGGTGTCGAGGTGGTTGGCCACGCCGCCGATGGTCGGCGAGTAGGAGCGCCCGTTGTCGTTCACCACGATGACGAGGCGCCGGTCCTGGGAGGCCGCGATGTTGTTCAGCGCCTCCCAGGCCATGCCGCCGGTGAGCGCGCCGTCGCCGATGACGGCGGCCACGTGCTTCTCCGGGTGGCCCTGGACGGCGTTCGCCTTGGCGACCCCGTCGGCCCACGACAGCGCGGTGGACGCGTGCGAGTTCTCGACGACGTCGTGCTCGGACTCGGCGCGCGAGGGGTAGCCGGACATGCCGCCCGCCTTGCGCAGCGCGGAGAAGTCCTGCCGGCCCGTGAGGAGCTTGTGCACGTACGCCTGGTGCCCCGTGTCGAAGACGAGGGTGTCCCGCGGGGACGCGAAGACGCGGTGCAGCGCGATGGTCAGCTCGACGACGCCCAGGTTGGGCCCCAGGTGCCCCCCGGTGCGCGACACCTGGTCGACCAGGAAGGCCCGGATCTCCGCCGCGAGCTGCGTCGTCTGCGCCGGCGAGAGCCGGCGGACGTCCTCGGGCGAGCCGATGCCGCTCAGCAGGCTCATGCGTTCCTCCCCGTTCATAGCCACACCACTCTAGGCGGTCCCGCCCGGTGGTCCGGGACGTCCCACGGACCGCGCCCGGGCACGTGCGGGCGCGGTAGAGGGTAGTTTCGACCCTGGCCGACGGGAACACGTGACCGCCGGCGAGCGTTCGGCAGAGGGACGACCCAGGTAGCTCGTCCTCTCCCGACACACCTCTCAGGGGACACCTGTGCGCTTTCTCGACGGGCAGCAGCCCACCACCGACCTCACCTACGGCGACGTCTTCATGGTCCCGTCCCGCTCGGACGTGACCAGCCGCTTCGACGTCGACCTCTCGACCGACGACGGCACCGGCACCACCATCCCGGTCGTCGTGGCGAACATGACGGCCGTCGCGGGGCGCCGGATGTCCGAGACGGTCGCCCGCCGCGGCGGCGTCGCGATCATCCCGCAGGACATCCCGGTCGACGTCGTCGCGGACGTCGTGGCCGACGTGAAGTCCAAGGACCCCGTCATCGAGACGCCCGTCGTCGTGGCGCCCACCGACACCGTCTCCACGGTGCTGACGCTGCTGGGCAAGCGCGCGCACGGCGCGGCGGTCGTGGTGGCCGACGGCAAGCCCGTGGGCGTCGTCACCGAGGGCGACTGCGCCGCCGTGGACCGGTTCGCGCAGGTGCACCAGGTCATGTCGGACGACGTCGTCACGCTCGACGCCGCGGCGATCGACGCCGAGGGCCTCGAGGCCACGTTCGAGCGCATGCACGCCGCGAAGATCCACCTCGCGCCCGTGGTGCGCGACGGCGTCCTCGCGGGCGTCCTCACGCGCAAGGGCGCGGTGCGCTCGTCGGTGTACCGGCCCGCGCTCGACGCCGCGGGACGCCTGCGCATCGGCGCCGCCGTCGGCATCAACGGCGACGTCGCGGCCAAGACGCGCGAGCTCCTCGACGCGGGCGTGGACGTGCTGGTCGTCGACACGGCGCACGGCCACCAGTCGAAGATGCTGCAGGCCCTCGAGGCCGTGCGCTCGGTCGACCCGCAGGTGCCCGTCGTGGCGGGGAACGTCGTGACCGCCGCCGGCGTACGCGACCTCGTGGCCGCCGGCGCGGACATCCTCAAGGTCGGCGTCGGGCCGGGCGCCATGTGCACCACGCGCATGCAGACCGCCGTGGGCCGGCCCCAGTTCTCCGCCGTCCTCGAGTGCGCGGCCGCCGCGCGCGAGCTCGGCAAGCACGTGTGGGCCGACGGCGGCGTGCGGCACCCGCGCGACGTGGCGCTGGCGCTGGCCGCGGGCGCGTCGCAGGTGATGATCGGCTCCTGGTTCGCCGGCACGTACGAGTCGCCCGGCGACCTGCACGACGACGGCACCGGCCGCCTCTACAAGGACTCGTTCGGCATGGCGTCCGCGCGCGCCGTCGCCGCACGCACCGCCGGGGCGGGCTCCGCGTTCGGCCGCGCGCGCAAGGCCCTGTACGAGGAGGGCATCTCCACCGGGAAGATGTACCTCGACCCGCTGCGCCCGGGCGTCGAGGACCTGCTCGACGAGATCACCTCGGGCCTGCGCTCCAGCTGCACCTACGCCGGTGCCCGCACGCTCGGGGAGTTCCACGAGCGCGCGCTGGTGGGTGTGCAGTCCGCCGCCGGCTACGCCGAGGGCATGCCGGTCGCCACGAGCTGGTGAGTCGGCGGTGAGCCCGGGGACGAGCACGGGACCGGTCACGGGGCCGGCGGCTGCCCGCGCGCAGCTCGCCGCCCTGGCGTCGGACGGCACCTTCCTGTCCGACTGGGGGCTGGCGCGGGGCGACCTGGACGCCGCGTCCGCCCGGCCCGCGGCCGTCCTCGTGCTCTTCGGCGTGCTGGACGAGCTCGCCGCGGACCACGACGCCCAGGCCCTCGCCGTCGCGCAGGACCTCGACGTGCTGCTCCTGGAGCGGGCGGCGACCCTGCGCTCGCACGCCGGGCAGGTCGCGTTCCCCGGCGGGCGAGCGGAGGACGGCGAGACGCCCGTCGACGCCGCCCTGCGCGAGGCGGTGGAGGAGACCGGCCTCGACACCGGGGGCGTCGAGGTGCTCGGCACCCTGGCGCAGCTGCCGATGCCGGTGAGCAACCACCTCGTGACGCCCGTGCTCGGCTGGTGGGCACGGCCCACCCCCGTGCGCGTGGTCGACGTCGCGGAGTCGTCGCACGTGTTCCGCGCCCCCGTGGCCGACCTGCTGGACCCCGACCACCGCGTCACGACCGTGCTGCGGCGCGCCGGCCGCACCTGGCGCGGGCCGGGGTTCGAGGTGCTCGACGGCGACGGCGTGCCGCACCTCGTGTGGGGATTCACCGCCGGCATCCTCGACGCCGCGTTCGACCGCCTCGGGTGGACGGAGCCGTGGGACCACGGCCGCGAGCGGGAGCTGTGAGCCGCCCGCCGACCGACCCGTACGCCGCCGTCGGACCCCGTGACCTGGGATGATCTCCGGATGCCTGCCGCCGAGATCGACGTCGACGTCCCGTTGACCCGCGCGCTGCTCGCGGAGCAGCACCCCGACCTGGCCGACCGGCCCCTGGAGGTCGCGGCGCACGGCTGGGACAACGTCATGCTCCGGGTCGGCGACGACCTCGCCGTGCGGCTGCCGCGCCGCGCGCTGGCGGCGCCTCTCGTCGAGCACGAGCAGCGGGCGCTGCCCGCGCTCGCCGCCCGGCTCCGCGCGGCGGCGCCCGACGTCGTCGTGCCGGTGCCGGTGCGCGTCGGGCGGCCGAGCGCGGCGCTCGGCTACCCGTGGTCCTGGACCGTCGTGCCGTGGGCCGACGGCGTGAGCGCGGAGGCGACTCCCGTGGCCGCGCGCACCGCCTGGGCGGGCGCGTTCGGCCGCCTGCTCGCCGCCGTCCACGCGCCTGCCCCCGACGACGCGCCATCCAACCCGGTGCGCGGCGTCGCGCTCGGGCGGCGGGCGGAGGCGCGGGACCGGCGGGCGCTCGACGAGCGCCTCGCGGCCGTCCCGGCGGGCGCGCGCACCGTCGCCCGCCGGCTCTGGGACCGAGCGCTCGGCGCGCCCGCGCACGACGGGCCGCCCGTCTGGCTGCACGGCGACCCGCACCCCGCCAACCTGGTGGTCTCCCCCGGCCGCGGCGACCGTCCCGGCCGGCTGGCCGCCGTCGTCGACTGGGGCGACGTGACGTCCGGCGACCCCGCCTCCGACCTGGGCTCGCTGTGGCTGTGCTTCGACGACGAGGGGCGCGCCGCCTGCCGCGCCGAGATCCAGGCCCGGGCGAACGACGGCCGCGGCTGGGACGACGCGACGTGGACCCGGGCCGCGGGCTGGTCGCTGCTGTACGCGACGAACATGCTGGCCCATCCCCAGCTGCACCCCCGGCTGCTGCCGATCGGCCGGCACGGCCTCGAGGCGCTGCTCGACGAGGCTCTGTGAGGGCCCGGTGGGGGCAGGACCGGGGCAGAATCGGGTCATGACCCGCGACGCGCAGAAGACCACCTGGACCGACGCCGACCCGCGCGCGTTCGTCGCCGCCGTCGCGCGACCCGCCCGGCGGCGGGACGCCGAGACGCTGCTCGCCCTCATGGAGCGGGCGACCGGCCAGCCCGCGCGGATGTTCGGCGCGTCGATCGTGGGCTTCGGCGAGTACCGGTACGCCTACGCGAGCGGGCGCACGGGGCACGCCGCCGCGGCGGGGTTCTCCCCGCGGGCGGCGGCGTCCGTCGTCTACCTCTCCGACGGCGTCGAGGCGCACACGGACGCCCTGGCCCGCCTGGGCCCGCACACGACGGGAGTGGGCTGCCTGTACCTCAAGGACGTCGAGCAGGTGGACCTCGGCGTCCTGAAGGAGATCGTCGCCGCGTCGTACGCCACGCTCACGGCGGGGACGTACGGCCTGCGGGCGCGCGAGGGCGGGGAGCCGGCGGCGGGCTGAGGGGCCCGGCTACCGACTCGCGCCGCCGAGGGCCGCGGGCTCCGCGCCGCGGGACTCCAGCGCGCCCCGCACGGCCGCGAGCGCGCGGGTGTAGACGGCGTCGTCGCCGAGCAGGAGCGAGCCGTCGTTCGCGGCGTTCAGCATCGCGGTGATCTCGAAGGCGAGCTGGTCGACGTCGGTGTCGGCGGCGAGCTCCCCCGCGCCCACCGCCAGCTCGGCGTGCCGGCGCAGGTACGACGTCCAGTCCCGGTGGGCGGCGACGACCGCGTCGCGCACGGCGCCGTCCTGGGTATCGAACTCGACCTCCACCGTGCGGAAGAAGCACCCGCCCTCGAAGACCCGGCGGCGGGAGTACTCCGACCAGCGCACCACGAGGGCCCACAGCCGGGCGAGCCCCGGCGCGGCCGCCCGGGCGGGCACGACGACCGCGTCGACGAACATCCCGCGGGCGTGCTCCACGGCCGCGAGCTGCAGCCCCTCCTTGCCACCGAACAGCCCCGCGATCCCGCTCTTGTTGACGGGCAACCGGGCGGCGAGCGAGCCGAGCGTGAGGGCCTCGAGCCCGCGCACGGACGCATCCTGGACGGCGAGGTCGAGGACGGCGCGGCGCGACCGGTCGCCGCGCACGCGACGCCCGTCGGTGGGTGCGTCGTCCGGGGGGCCGGTCCGGGTTCCTGACGGGGTGCCTGACGAGGGGGTCGGCGTCGCGGTGGTCACGAGACGAGTGTACGACCGTTCGTTCAGTGTTACTGTGCGAACGTTCGTACAGATATCCCTTGTCTCCATCTGGTCGCGTCACCCGGAGGTCGTCATGCCCTACGTCCCCACCCCCGTCAGCGCCGGCCTGCGCGCCCTGTCCGCCGCCGCTCCCCCGCTCGCGATCCGCGTCGCCGCCCGGGCGTTCTGGCACGTCGGGGCGCCCGCCGCCGTCCGCCCGGCCGACCGCGCCGTGCACGAGCGCGCCACGCGCCGCGCCGTGGACGTCGCCGGCGAGCGCGTCGTCACCTACCGATGGGGCGACCGCGGGGCGCCCACCGTGCTCCTCGTGCACGGCTGGAAGAGCCGGGCCTCGCGGTTCGCCGGGCTCGTCACGTCCCTCGAGGCGGCCGGCCTGGGCGTCGTCGCGTTCGACGGCGTCGCCCACGGGGGCTCGAGCGGCCGGCGGATGTCCGCCCTCGAGCACATGGCGGCGATCCGCGCGGTGCACGACGCCGAGGGGCCGTTCACCGCCGTCGTCGGGCACTCCCTCGGCGCCCTCGCGGCCGGGCTCGCGCTCGCCGACGGGCTGCCCGTGGACCGCTTCGTCGCGGTGGCCGCGACGACCGGGTTCGACGCGATCGCCGCATCGTTCCTGCGGCTGGTCGGGATGCCGGCCGGGCTGCACGAGCGCTTCTGCGACCACGTCGAGCGCACCTTCCCCGGCGGCGTGCGCGACGTCCGCGCACGGCTCGACCTCGTCGGGCACCCCGTCCCGGAGCGGGTCGCGACGCTCTTCGTCCAGGACGACGACGACCGGATGTCGCCGTCCGCCGGAGCGCGGCTCCTGCATGCCGCCGTCCCCGGCAGCGGGCTCCTGACCACCCGGGGCCTGGGGCACACCCGGATCCTCGACGACCCCGCCGTCGTGACCGCCGTCGTCGCGCACGTCACGGCACCGGTGCCGATGCCGGTGCCGACGGCCGTGAGACGGTGACCTCGTCCCGCCCCGGCCGGGGACGGGACCGGTGCGGCGACGGGAGGTCGGGATGCGGGTGGTCGTCGTCGGCGGGGCGGGCCGGATCGGGGCGCGGCTGGTCGCGCTGCTGCGGGCCAGGGGCGACGACGCCGTGGCCGCCTCGCGGCGCACCGGGGTCGACCTCGTGACCGGTGCCGGCGTCGTGGCCGCCGTCGCCGGCGCGGACGCGGTGGTCGACGTCTCCCGCCCCGCGACGCTGGAACCCGCCGGCGCCCGTGCGTTCTACGCCGCCGGCACGGGTGCCCTGCTCGAGGCGGGGCGCGATGCCGGGGTCGCGCACCACGTGGTCCTGTCGGTCGTCGGCGCCCGCCGCCTGCACGGCGCCGGGTTCCTGCAGGCCAAGGTGTCTCAGGAGGACCTGGTCGCCGGCTCGGGGCGGCCGTACACCGTGCTGGCCGCCACCCAGTTCTTCGGGTTCGCGACGGGGATCGCGGACGCGTCCACGCACGACGGCCCCTCCGGCTCGGAGGTGCGGCTGCCCGACGTCGCCGACCAGCCCGTCGCGGAGGACGACGTGGCCGCCGAGCTGCTGCGCGTGCTCGACGCGGGGCCGGCGGGCGCGACCGTCGAGCTCGGCGGGCCGGAGCCGATGCGGCTGCCGGCGTTCGTGGCCGCCGGCCTGGCCGCCGCGGGCGACCCCCGCCGCGTCGTCGTCGACCCGGCTGCGACGTACTTCGGCGCCACGGTGACCGGGGACGAGCTGCTGCCCGGTCCGGGCGCGCGGCGGGGCACCATGCGGCACGCCGACTGGCTCGCCGCGCGACGCTGACCCACGACACCGCGGGAGGACG
>NZ_JBHVBO010000074.1:0-18150 GCF_042668085.1 Isoptericola sp. NPDC057391
GGGGTATCCCGCGCCCTGGCCCTGACTGCTGCCCAGACAGGTGTCCTGACGGCGCCGGGCCGTCGCCGGGTCGTCGCCGCGCCCGCCCGAAGCCGCCTACGATGCCGACCATGGATGCGGGGCAGATCGTCGGGATCGTGACGGGCCTGGTCGTGGTGGTCGTGCTGGTCACGGCGGTGGCCTTCTGGACGGCGCGGCGCCGCAAGGCGGCGCGGGGGCGGGCGCAGGACCTCGAGGCGGAGCTGCAGCGGCTCGGCGTGGAGGCGGGCTCGGCCCTGGTGCGCGCCGACGAGCGGGCACGCCTCGCCGAGGACGAGCTCGCGTTCGCCCAGGCCGAGCTCGGCGACCGCGAGACGCGCGAGCTCGCGCCCACCCTGCGCCGGGCGCGCGAGCGCCTGTCCGAGGCGTTCCACCTCAACCAGCTCCTGCACGACCACGTCCCGGACACCGACCAGCAGCGCCGCGAGTGGTCGGCGCGCGTCGTCGACCTGTGCCGGTCGGCCGACGGCTCGCTGGACGAGCTCGACCGCGGGCTCGCCGCGCTGCGGCAGACGGTCCGCTCGACGCCGGACGCCGTCGACCGGGTCGACGCCGAGCTGGCCCGGGTACGCGACGCGCTGCCCGCGGCACGCGCCGACCTCGAGCGGCTGCGGGAGCAGTACGCCGAGCGGGCGCTGCTGCCCGTCGCGGACAACCCCGAGCAGGCGGAGCGGCTGCTCGAGTTCGCGGCCCGCAGCACCGCGGCGGCCCGCAAGCGCCTCACGACGCAGCAGGTCGCGGAGGCCGGCGCCGCCGCCCGCGCGGCGGAGGAGGCCGTGCGCCGTGCCGAGGGGCTGCTGCGCGCCGTCGACGACTACGAGGCCGAGGCCCTGCGCGCGGAGGCGGCGCTGGGCGCGATCGTGGCGGAGTCCCGTGCCGAGCTCGCCCAGGCCCGTGCCCTGCCGGCGGCCCAGCGGGCCGGACGGATCGACGGCGCGGTCACCGCGCTCGAGGAGGCCCTGTCCGCGCTGCCCGCCCCGGGCGAGCCGGGCGACCCGGTGGGCTCCCTCACCCGGGTCCGCGAGGCCAACACCTCGCTCGACGACGCCGTGGCCGAGCGGGCCGAGCGCGACGAACGCGCGCGGCGGGCGGCGTCCCGGCTCGGGCCCGCGCTCGACGACGCCGAGCGGCAGCTGGCCGCGGCACGGTCCGTCGTCGACGACTACCGCGCCCCCGTGGGCCCCGACGCCCGCACCCGCCTTGCGGAGGCCGAGCGCGAGGTGGCGCAGGCGCGCGCCGCAGACGACCCGGAGCGCGGGGTCGCCGCCGCCCGCCGGGGCGCCGCGCTCGCCGCGGAGGCCGCGACCCTGGCGCACCGTGACATCGCGCGGTCCGGGCAGGGCCAGCGCTGGGACGGCGGGTACAACGGTGGTCCCGGCGGGTATGGCGGCGGGTACGGCTGGCAGGGTGGCCGGCGCCCCGGCGGGCGCGGCGGCTCCGACGTCTTCGGCGCCGTCCTGGGCGGGATGGTGCTGGGCGGCATCCTCGACGACATCGGGGACATCGGCGACATCTTCGACTGACACCCTTCGACCGGCGGCACGGGCACGCACGACGAGCACGGGAGGGCGGATGGCCACCACGGTGCGGCGGCGGGTGCGGGTGCACGGCCGGGTGCAGGGCGTCGGGTTCCGCTGGTCGACGCGCGAGGCCGCCCGCCGCACGGGCGTGACCGGCGTCGTGCGCAACCTCCCCGACGGCACGGTCGAGGCGGAGGTGGAGGGCCCGCCCGACGCGGTGGACGCGATGCTCGCGTTCCTGCGCGAGGGCCCGCCCGGGGCGCTGGTCATCGGCGTGGACGTCGAGGACGTGCCCCCGGTCGGGGACTCCTCCTTCGACGTCAGCGGCTGACCTCGGCGGCCGGCGGCGCCGGGAGTCGCGCTGCCACGTGCTCGACGACGCCGGCCCGGGTGCGCCCGTGCTCCTCGACCGTGAGCCCCTGCTCGAGCACCCACCGCATCGGCCGGCGCCCGAAGTGCTCGCCCGCGAGCGGGACGCTCACCACGTCCGCGAGCGCCTGCAGCGCGCGCAGCGGCCAGACGCTCGAGGCGACGTGGTCGGCCAGCAGGAGCAGCCCGCCCGGCCGCAGCACCCGCACCATCTCTGCCAGGGCGGCCCGGTCGTCACCGATGCCGCACAGCGAGAACGTGCACACGACCGTGTCGAACGACGCGTCCGGCAGGTCGAGGGCCTGCGCGTCGCCCTGGCGCAGGTCGGCCGCGGGATCCAGGCCGAGGCCCAGCCGGGCGGCCCGTCGCCGCGCGACGTCCAGCATGCCCGTGCTCTGGTCGACGCCCACGAGGCCGCCGGGGCGGGCCGTCACCGCGGACGGGTAGTGCTCGAGGTTGAGCCCCGTACCCACCGCGACCTCCAGGGTGCGCCCCTCGGCCAGCGCGCACACCCGGCGCCGCAGGCCGGGGAACATCCGCCGCTCGGCTGCGGTGAACGCCCGGTCGTACCCCTCGGCCTCGCGGTCCCACCGCCGCCGCAGGCGCGCCGCCCTCCCGCTCTCCGCGGGGACCTGCCGCGCGGCGCCGTCGTCGCTGGTCATGGCCCCAGGCTCCCACGCCCGTGGACGCCGCGACAGCGCCGCGGACCACGTAGCATCGCGCACGTGACGAGTCCTACCCACGCCCGACCCGCCCGACGCCGTGGCGTCGGCAGCGCCGTCGTGGGCGGCGTCGGCGAGATCCTCATCACCCTCGGGGTGGTGCTCGGGCTGTTCGTCGTGTGGCAGCTGTGGTGGACGTCGGTCGAGGCGAACGCCCAGGCGCAGGAGGTGGTGCAGGAGTTCCGCGCCACGCTCCCGCCCCCCAACCCGGCGCCGGCGACGACCGCCGAGCTGCGCACGGACGCGCCGCCGGTACCCGAGCCGGTCGGGTACGGGGAGACGATCGGCACGCTCATCGTCCCCTCCTGGTACGGCCTGACGAACAACGCGATGCCGATCGCGGAGGGCACGGGCATGGACGTGCTCGACCGGGCGATGGCGGGGCACTACGAGACGTCGCAGCAGGTGGGCGACGTCGGCAACTTCGCGCTCGCCGGGCACCGGCGCACGCACGGCAACTCGTTCCGGCACGTCGACAAGCTGGAGAAGGGCGACCAGATCATCGTCGAGACGGCCACGACCTGGTACGTCTACGAGGTCACCGACCACGAGATCGTCACGCCCGACCAGGTGGACGTCGTGGCGCCGGTGCCCCACCGTCCCGACGAGAAGCCCACCGAGCGGCTGCTGACCCTCACCACCTGTCACTCGCTCACCCTGGGCGAGTACGGCAACGACCACCGCTGGATCACGTACGCGACCTTCGTCGGCTGGATGGACCGCGCCGACGGCACGCCCGAGCAGGTCCGCTGAGGCCCGACGAGACCGACGAGACCGACGAGACTTCGACGAGGACAGAAACGACATGTACGCGTGGATCTTCCGTCACCTGCCGGGCAACACGTTCTGGCGGGTGCTGCAGTCGCTGGTCCTGGTCGCCGCCGTCGTGGCGGCCCTGTTCCTGTGGGTCTTCCCCGCGATCGCCCCGTACCTCACGCTGCTGGAGGGCGACCCGGCGGTCGGCTGACACGGTCGGCTGACGCGGCGGGCGCGCCGGCCGTCAGGTGCTCGCCCGCACCACCAGCTCGGGGTCGAGCAGCACCTCCTCGGGCGCCGACGTCGGGTCGTCGATCTCCCGCAGCAGGATCTCCGCGGCGGTGGTCCCGATGGCCTCGGCCGGCTGGCGCACCGTGGTCAGCGGGACGGCGCCGGTGGTCGCGAACGGGATGTCGTCGTAGCCGACGAGCGCGACGTCGTCCGGCACCCGCACCCCGCCGTCGAGCAGGGCGCGCACGAGGCCGAGGGCGTGCATGTCGTTGCCGGCGAGGACGGCGTCGGGCCGTTCCCCGGGGGCCGCGGCGGCGATGCGGCGGCCCACCTCGGCGCCCTCGGGCATGCCCAGGTCGGGCGAGTGCACGACCTCCAGCGTCGCCCCCGGGGTGGCGTCCACGACCTCCTGCATCCCCGCGAGCCGTCGGCGGACCTGCTGCACCCGGGCCCGGCCGGTGGCCGCGAGCAGCCGGCGGCGCCCGCCGTCCACCAGGTGCTGCGCGGCGAGGCGCCCGCCCTCCCGGTGGCGCAGGGACACGGTCGACAACCGCCCGGCCGGGTCCTGCTGGTCGACCACCACGACCGGGCTGCCGCGGTCCTTGCGGGCCGTGAGGGCGGCCATCTGCGCGTCGTGGGGGGCCACCACCATGCCGTCGAAGCGCAGCTGCTCGAAGAGCGCGACGAGGCGCTCCTGCTGGTCGGGCGACTCGTGGGTGCTGCCCGTGACGAGGGTGAGGTCCGCGCCCGCGACCACCCGCTCGACGGCAGTCACGACGTCCGCGAAGAACGGGTTGGACGCGTTGATCACCGACACGCCGACGATCCCGGAGCGCTGCCAGCGCAGCTGCCGGGCGGACAGGCTCGGCACGAACCCGAGCTGCTCCACCGCGGCCCGGATGCGCGCCGTCGTAGCGGGCGCCACCTTCTCCGGGCGGTTGAGGTAGTTGGAGACGGTCGCCGCGGACACGCCGACGTGCCGCGCGACGTCGTGGATGGTCACCATCCGCGTGCTCCCGCCCGGCCCGCCGGGCCGCCGGCGAGGCGTGGTCCGTCCGCGTGCGGGTGGGGACCCGTCTCGCCTCCCCGGCCGGCCCGCACTACGCCGCCCCCGCCTGCGCGGCATGGAGCGCGGCGTACCGGGCCCCGCGCCGCAGGAGCTCGTCGTGGCCGCCGACCTCGACGACGCGGCCGTGCTCGAGCACCACGATGCGGTCCGCCGCCCGCACCGTCGACAGGCGGTGGGCGACGACGAGGGTCGTGCGGTCGCGCATGAGACGGTCGAGGGCGTCACGGACGACGGCCTCCGCCTCGGGGTCGAGGGCGCTCGTGGCCTCGTCGAGGAACAGGATCCGCGGGTCGCGCACCAGCGCCCGGGCGATGGCGAGCCGCTGCCGCTGCCCGCCCGACAGGCGCGCGCCCCGCTGCCCGACGACGGTGTCCCAGCCGTCCGGGAGGGCGTCGACGAACTCCAGCGCGTTCGCGTCGCGCAGCGCGGAGCGGACGCGCTCGTCGGTCGCGGCGTCCTCGTCCAGGCCGTAGGCGACGTTCTCGCGGATCGTGCCCTCGAACAGCACCGACTCCTGCGGCACCACCGACACCCACCGCCGCACGGTGCGCAGGTCGAGCGCGGCCATGTCCGCGCCGTCGAGCAGCAGGCGGCCCGACGTGGGCCGCACGAACCCGAGGACGAGGTTGAGGAGCGTGGACTTGCCGGACCCCGACGGCCCCACGAAGGCGACCGTCTCCCCCTCGCGGACCTCGAGGTCGACGTCGTGCAGCGCGTCCTCGGCGGCGTCCGGGTACCGGTGCGAGACGTGCTCGAGCCGCAGGTGCCCGCGCACGCCGTCGACCTGGCGGCGCCCCTCGTTGCGCTCCAGGTCGGGTTCGGCGAGCACCTCCGCGATCGAGCGCACCGACTCGACGCCCCGCGCCGTGACGGGCACCAGGTTGAGCACCTGGGTCAGGCCCTGGGTGAGGAGGCCGAAGTACGTGGAAAGGAGCACCACCTCGCCCGGCGTGACGGCGATGATCCCGGTGAGCGAGACCACGGCGGCCAGGACGAGGCAGCACACCCCGAGCAGCTGCATCGCGACCCACGAGACGGACGCGACGCGCCCGTTGAGCAGGTCGAGGCGCAGCGCCGCCCGGCGGACCTCGTCCGCGCCGTCGGCCACCCGCGAGACCGCCGTGCGCTCCAGGCCGTGGGCGCGCGTCACCGGGATGAGGGACGCCATCTCCCCGACCCGCGACGAGAACCCCTCGATCTCCCGGCGGAACTCCTCGTTGCGGGCCTGGGAGCGGCGCGACATCGTGCGCCGGATCAGGAGCGCCGTCGGGATGGCGAGGGCGTAGACTGGCAGGAACTCGGGCACCTTGAGGGCCGTCATCGTCACGGCGCCGAGCATCACCATGGTGGCCGACAGCAGCGGGTGCGTGACCTGCTGCAGCATCAGCTCGACGTTCTCGACGTCGCGCACCACCTTGCTCTGCACGACGGCGGAGCTCGCGCGGGTGTGGTAGCCGATGGACAGCGCCTGGAGGCGCTCGACCAGCGCGTTGCGCAGCGCGGCGCCGGTCCCGCGCACCACGGTCATGAAGTTCCGGGTGTACACGAGGTGGTTCGGATAGTTCTGCGCGAGCAGGACCACCGCGACCGCGAACCACACCAGCACGGAGGTCACCGGGCCGCCGTCGGCCACGATGTCGATCACGGCGCCGGTGATCACGGGCAGGAACCACAGCGGCGTCTCCTTGACCGCGAACGCGGTCATCGCCGCGGCCATGCGACGCGGCTGGGTGCCGAGCAGGCGCAGCAGCGACCGCACCGGCCGCTGGCCGTCGAGCAGGGGTTGGTCAGACGTGCTGGCAAGGGCTTTCCGGCGCACGAATCGATTCTAGTCCGACCGGTCGGCCCCGTCCTCAGCGAGGCCCGTCGGGCCCGTAGGACCGCGACACGGTGGCCACGCGCACCTGATAGTCGGAGTACCAGGCGTCCCGGCCCCGCTGCTGCGCCACCAGGTGCTCGGAGACCTGCTTCCACGCGGCGGCCGCGGCGTCGTCGACCCAGTACGAGACGGTGATGCCCAGGCCGTCGCGGGCGGACTCGATGCCGAGGAAGCCCGGCTCGGCACGGGCGCGCTCCTCCATCCGCGCGGCCATGCGGGCGTACCCCTGGTCGCCCTCGGTGCGCAGCGACGTGAAGATGACGGCGGTGTAGGGCGGTGCGGGTGTGGTGGCGATCACGTCGGGATCGTAGCCGGACCGGCGGGCATGACGACGCGTCCTTGCGGTCCTCGCCACAGTCGGGCCCAGACGGTCGGGGGGCGCTCCTGCCGCGACTAACCTGATGCCGTGGCTACCTTCTCGAGCGTGACGCGCCAGCACATCCTCCGGGCGATCGAGGAGCACGACGACCGCGGCCCCGACGCCTTCGTCGGCGTCTACGGGTTCACGCCGACGCCGGGCCACACCTTCGTCCACGAGGAGCGCACGTACGACTCCAAGGCCGTGCTGGGCGTCGCGCACAAGTACGCCACCGGCGTTCCGGCGCGCGCCGAGGACCTCGTCGACGCCAAGTGCGACGACGCCGCCATCCTGCGCAAGCACGGCTTCGTGGCCACCGCCCCGGCGTCGGCCGCGCCGGCCCCGGCCCGCACCAAGGCCGCCCCGCGCCGCAAGGCCGCGAGCGCGCCGACCCGCAGGCCCGCCGCCCCGGAGCCCGAGCTCGCGATCTGCCCCACCTGTTTCACCGCGCTGCCTGCCACCGGCATCTGCGACGACTGCGGCTGAGCTCCACGCGCCGGCCGGGTGCCGCCGTGCTGGACTGGACCGCATGACCAACTACGCCCGCATGTACCGCCTCGGCATCACGCCGTGGGAGGGGTACGCCGAGGCGGCGGCGCCGAGCGTCGCCGCAGTGCTGGACCGGGAGGAGGCGGGGCGCACTCCCCCGCTGGGCCGGGCGCTCGACCTCGGCTGCGGTCGCGGCCAGTACACGCCGGAGCTGGCGCGGCGCGGGTGGGAGGCCGTGGGCGTCGACGTCGTGCCGCGGGCGATCGCCGAGGCGCGGCGCCGTGACCCGGGCGGCACCTACGTCGTCGGCGACGTCACCGACCTGCCGTCGGCCGGGCTCGGCACGTTCGACCTGTTCCTCGACGTGGGCTGCTTCCAGGGCCTGGGGCCCGCCCAGCGTGCCGCCGAGGCGCGGGGCGTGGCGGCCCTGGCGCGTCCCGGTGCGACCGTGCTCATGCTCGCGTTCGGGCCGTCCCGATGGCGGCGACTGGTCGAGGGCGTCTCCGAGGCGGAGATCACCGGCGCCTTCGACACCTGGGACCTGCTCGACGTCCGCGACGCCGACACCGCGGGCCTCGGGTTCCCGATGAACCGCACGGCGCCCCGCTGGTACCGCCTCGGCCTGCAGGCCGGCGCGTAGGGCTCAGCCGGGGACGGGTCGGCCGGGGAGACCTCCACCACCCGCCTGCTGCCGCACGCGCGCGGCCTGCGTCGTGAGGTGCGTGCGCTCGGCGGTGCTCGTGGCCACGTCGGCGGCCAGCGCATAGCGCCGCGCCGCCGCGGCGAGGTCGCCCGCGCGCTCGTGCAGGTAGGCGGCGGCCGCGTCGCGCCGCGGGACGTCGGCCGGCAGCGCCTCGACCAGGCGCAGGCCGGCGAGCGGCCCGTCCACGTGCCCGACGGCGACGGCGCGGTTCAGCGCCACGACCGGGTTGCGGGGCTCCAGCCGGGCCAGCTCGTCGTACCACTCGAGGACCTGCGGCCAGTCCGTCTCCTCCGGCGTCGCCGCGTCGTCGTGGAGGGCCGCGATCGCCGCCTGCGCCTGGTACGGCCCGAGCCGGTCGCGGGCGAGGGCGCCCTGCAGCAGCGCGACCCCCTCCGCGATCGCCGCCGTGTCCCAGCGGGAGCGGTCCTGCCGGTCGAGCGGCACCAGCTCGCCCGCGGCGGTGCTGCGGGCGTCCCGGCGAGCGTGGTGCAGCAGGAGCAGGGCCAGCAGACCCGCGGCCTCGGCGTCGTCGGGGACGGCGCCGACGAGCTGCCGCGTGAGCCGGATCGCCTCGGCCGCGAGGTCGACGCCGTCGGCCCGGCCGGACGGCCCGCCGGTGAACCCCTCGTTGAAGATCAGGTAGAGCACCCGCAGCACGGCCCGCACGTCCCCGGGCTCGCCGAACCGCTCCCCCGCCACCGTCTTCTTCGCGCGCGAGATGCGCTGCGCCATGGTCGCCTCCGGCACGAGGAACGCGCGGGCGACCTGCGCCGTCGTCAGCCCGCCGACCGCGCGCAGCGTGAGAGCCACCGCCGACGCCGGGGTGAGCGCCGGGTGGCAGCAGCGGCTGAGCAGCAGCAGGGTGTCGTCGGCCTGCTCCGTCGGGCCCGGCGGGGGCTCGAGCGTCACGCGGATCTCGCGCTGCGCGCGGGAGGACGCCGACCGGCGCGCGTCGACGAACTTGCGCCACGCGACCGTGACCAGCCACCCCTTGGGGTCCGACGGCGCGCCGCCCGGGGCGTCCCAGCGGCGCACGGCCTCCAGGAGCGCCTCCTGGACGGCGTCCTCGGCGGTCGCGAAGTCGGCGCCCCGGCGGACGAGGACGCCGAGGACCTGGGGGCCCAGGTCTCTCAGCGTGCCGTCCCACGAGCGGTCCGGGCGTGCGGGCTCGCTCACCCCGTGACCTCGGCGTCGTCGGTGAGGAACGGGCGCACCTCGATCCACTCGTGCAGCGGGCGCCCGCCCGGGCCGGGCGCGGACGACAGGAACGCCGCCGCCTCGTACGCCCGTTCCGGGGACTCCACGTCGATCGCCATCCATCCGGCGATGAGGTCCTTGGTCTCGGCGAACGGCCCGTCCGTCACGGGCGGCCGCCCCTCGCCGTCGTACCGGACGAAGTCGCCCCGCGGGGACAGCGCCTGCGCGTCCACGAACTCGCCCCGCTCCTTGAGGTCGTCGACGACCCGGCCCATGAAGGCCATGTGCGCGGCGACCTCGTCGGGCGTCCACCGGTCCATCGGCACGTCCGTGCCGGGCACCGGCTCGGGGTTGCCGCGGTAGTGCTTGAGCAGCAGGTACTTGGCCATGGTCCCATCCTGTCGTCGCGGGCGGTGCCTGTCACCGCCGACGCCCCTGGGACGGAGCCGCCGCGTGCTTCTCGACATCGGCTCGCGAGACATTTCTCCCGACGCCGACGGAGGACGCGCGGCCGGTCAGCGGCCGAAGAGACGCGACAGGAAGCCGCCGCCCGCGGGACGGTCGCCCGGGGCCTGCTCGTCGTCGTGGCCGGGGCACCACTGCCCCGCGGGGACGGCGCGGCGTACGTCGTCGACGTGCTGGCCGCAGCCCTGCCAGGTCGTCCTGCCGCACGTCGGACAGGTCCCGGGATAGCACACGGTGGGTTCTCCTTCGACGGGTGGGGCGTGGCGAGGTGGTGCGTGGTGCGGTGGCGGGGGCGCCGGCTCAGGCCAGCGTGAGGAAGAGCTTCTCAAGCTCCTCGGTGGTGAGGCCGTCCTCGCCGGTGCCGGCGTCCGGGTCGGCGAGGCACTCCTTCATCGCGGTCGAGATCACGGCGAAGCCGGCGCGGTCCAGCGCCGCCGAGACCGCGGCGAGCTGGGTGACGACGTCGCGACAGGAGCGGCCCTCCTCGACGGCGTCGATGACGGCGTTCAGCTGGCCGCGGGCGCGGCGCAGGCGGTTGGCGATGCGGCGCTGGGCGTCGCTGTCGGTGGTGAGCATCGGGTCCTCCTGGCGGTCGGCGTCGTCGGTGCAGGGTCGTCGGTGCAGGGTGGTCGGTGCAGGTCAGACGGGGGCGGGCGCCGGGACCACGAGGAGGTCGTCGGCCCGGTCGCCGAGCACCGCGCGCAGGGTGAGCATCCCGCCCGACAGCGAGGCGGAGTCGAGCCCCGCCTGCACGAGCACCCGGTGGGCGATCGCCGACCGCACGCCCGACGCGCACAGGACGCGCACGGGCCGGCCCGCGGCCGCGGCCCGTACCTCGTCGAGGCGTCCGCGCAGCTCCGTGTGCGGCACGAGCAGGGCGCCTGGCAGGTGGCCGGTCGCGACCTCCTGCGGGGTGCGGACGTCGAGCACCAGCGCCTCGGCGAGGACGGCGTCCACGTCCTGCGCGTACCAGAGCCGCAGGGTGCCGTCGAGCACGTTGGACCCGACCATCCCGGCGAGGTTCACGGCGTCCTTCGCCTGGCCGTAGGGCGGCGCGTACGCGAGGTCGAGGTCGACGAGCTCGCCCACGGTCATGCCGGCGCGGAGCGCCGTGGCGAGCACGTCGATGCGCTTGTCGACGCCGTCGCGCCCTACGGCCTGGGCGCCGAGGAGCAGCCCGTCGTCCGGGCGCATGTGCAGCACGAGGTGCACCTGGCTGGCGCCGGGGAAGTACCCGGCGTGCTGGTTCGGGTGCAGGTGCACCGTGCGGTGAGCGTGCCCGGCCGCGGTCAGCGCTGCCCGGTTCGCCCCCGTGGTGGCCGCGGTCAGCTCGCCGACCCGCACGATCGCCGTGCCGAGGGGCGCCGGCAGGGGGCGGGCCGTGCCCGGCCGGACGACGTCGTCGGCGACGAGGCGCCCGGCGCGGTTGGCGGGGCCGGCCAGGGCCACCGGGCGCCGGAGGCCCGTGACGGCGTCGGTCTGCACGACCGCGTCGCCGACCGCCCACACGCCCGGGGCCGAGGTGCGGCCGTGGTCGTCGACGACGATCGCGCCGCGCTCGCACTCGAGCCCGGCGGCCTCGAACGTCTCTGTGTCCGGCCGGACGCCGACGGACAGCACCACGACGTCGGCCGGAACCCGGGTGCCGTCGCCCAGCACGACGACGTCCTCGTCGGGACCCGCCTCGACGGCCTCGGCGGCCACCCCGGTCCGCACGGCCACGCCGAGGCGGCGCAGCTCCTGGGTGACGGGGTGCGCGACCTCGTCCTCCAGCGGCGGCAGCACGTGCGGGCCGAGCTCGACGAGGGTGACCCCGAGGCCGGCGCCCGCGAGCGCCTCGGCGGCCTCGACGCCGATGAACCCGGCGCCGAGCACGACGGCGCGGCGCGCCCCGCCCTGCACGCGCTCCCGCAGCGTCCGGGCGTCGTCCACGGTGCGCAGCGTGCGCACCCTCGCGGAGTCCAGCCCGTCGATCGGCGGGCGCACGGCGCGCGCGCCCGGCGCCAGCACGAGGGCGTCGTACGGCAGCTCCACGGCGCCGTCGACGGTGGTCGCGGTGACGACGCGCCGGTCGGTGTCCAGCGCGGTCACGTCGTGGCCGGTGCGGACGTCGAGGGCGAGGGCCGCACACAGGGACTCCGGGGTCTGCACGAGGAGCCGGTCCGCGTCGGGGATCTCGCCGCCCACGTGGTACGGCAGGCCGCAGTTCGCGAACGAGACGTGCGCGCCGCGCTCGAGCACGACGATCTCGGCGGTCTCGTCCAGGCGCCGGGCGCGGGCGGCGAAGCTCATGCCGCCGGCCACTCCCCCGACGACGACGATCCGCCGGCGAGCGGGCGAGGCGACGGCTTCCGGTGCGGTGCTGCTGTCGATCATGGGTCGAGAATACCCTGGGGGGTATTACTCGGCCCAATCCGCTGGTCAGCGGCGCGCGTGCTCGCGCACCGACGTTCAGGCCTCCCCGTCGCGCTCGGCGTCGCGCGCGGACAACGGGGTCGCCACGTCCTCCAGGGAGCGCCGCTCGGCGCCGACGCCGAGGAACATCGCGACCACCCCGCCGGCGACCATCAGCGCGGCGCCGACGTAGTACCCCACGGCGATCCCGGAGATGTCCTGCGCCTGGCTCGCCGACTCGATCAGGCGGCCGAACAGCAGCGGCCCGGTGATCCCGCCGACGGCGGTGCCGATCGCGTAGAAGAACGCGATGCACAGCGCCCGGGTCTCCATCGGGAAGACCTCGCTCGCGGTGAGGTAGGCGGAGCTCGCCCCCGCGGACGCGACGAAGAAGACCGCCATCCCGAAGAAGGTCAGCGTCCATGCCGTGAGGCCGCCGAGCATCAGGCCCGCGACGGCCAGCAGGAGGCCGGAGACGATGTACGTCCCGGAGATCATCCGCACCCGCCCCACCTTGTCGAAGAACGGCCCGAGGACGAGCGCCCCGAGGAAGTTGCTCACCGCGAACAGGGCGACGTAGGTGCCGGTCTGCCCCACGCCGAGGAAGGTCTGCAGGGTGTCGCCGAACGTGAAGAAGAACGCGTTGTACAGGAACGCCTGCCCCACGAACAGGGCGAGGCACAGGACCGTGCGCCGCGGGTACTCGGCGAACACGGTGCGCGCGACCCGCGCGAGGCTCACGGTGTGCCGCTGCTTGACGGTGAGCGAGCCCTCGGGCTCCGGCAGCTCCACGCCGTCCTCCTCGGCCACCCGCCGCTCGATGCCGGACACGATCCGCTCGCTGTCGTGCTCGCGACCGTGGATGAACAGCCACCGCGGGCTCTCCGGTACGTGGCGCCGGACGAACAGGACGCACAGCCCGAGCACCGCCCCGAGCGCGAAGCACAGCCTCCACCCCAGCCAGGCCGGGATCAGCTCGGGGTTCAGCAGCGGGATGGTCAGCAGCGCGCCGCCCGCGGCGCCGAGCCAGTACGACCCGTTGATGGCGATGTCGATCCGGCCGCGGTACCTCGCGGGGATCAGCTCGTCGATCGCGGAGTTGACCGCCGCGTACTCGCCGCCGATGCCGAGACCCGTGACGAACCGCATCGCGAAGTAGTACAGCGGGTTCATCGAGAACGCGGTGAGCACGGTCCCCGTGAGGTACACGAGCAGCGTGAGGATGAACAGCCGCTTGCGCCCGAACCGGTCGGTGAGCTGGCCGAACACCAGGGCCCCGAGGCACGAGCCCGTGACGTAGACGGCGCCCGCCAGCCCGATGTCCGCGCTCGTGAGGCCGAGCCCGGTCTCCCCCTTGAGGGCGTCGGACAGGTTGCCGACGATCGTCACCTCGAGACCGTCGAGGATCCACACCGTGCCGAGCCCGACGACGATCATCCAGTGCCACCGCGCCCACGGGAGCCGGTCGAGCCGGGCGGGGATGTCGGTGGTGATCGTCCGCAGCGTCGTCGCGCCGCCCTGGGTCGAAGGCATGCTCCGGTGGTACGCCCGCCCCGAGATGCACGCACGGCGACGGCTTGTACGTTCGTTCACATGGTTGCTTCCCCCAACGGACCACGAGACCCGCGCGCCCGGCACCGCCGGGCGCTCCGCACCGCGAGCGCCGCGGCTCTGGCCGCGCCCCTCGCCCTGACCGCCGCGGCGGCGGACGCGACGGAGGCCCGCACGTCCTCCGGCCTGGCTCCGCCCACCCTCGCCGCGCTCACGGCGGCCGGTGACACCGACCCCACCGGCGGCGTCGACGGCGACGCCATGCGTCACCGGATCCTGCACGAGGAGCCGGACGGCGCCCGGGCTGCCACCCCTCGGGCCGACGACGCGACCCGCGTGCAGGAGGACGACGCCGGTGACACCGTCCGCGACCGCGGCAGGTCCGCCCAGCGCCTCCCGGTGGCACCCGCGAACGAAGCCCGGTCGGTCGCCGGCTGGGAGGTCCGCGTCGACGGCGGACTGAGCACCGAGCCGATCGATCCGCAGGAGGTCGCACCGAACCCGGAGGACGACGGCGCCCTCGGCCTGGCGCGCGACCTCGGCCTCTCCGGCACGCGGCCCGGGATCACGACCCACGGCGTCGTCGGGGACGGGCCGCACGGGTCGTCGGGATCCGCGACCGGCGACTTCGACTTCTACCGCGTGGACGCAGCACGCGGCGAGACCCTCACGGTCGACCTCGCCCCGGAGGGCGACCTCGCACCGAACGCGCTCCTGTACGACGCCGACGGCGAGCTGCTGGTGGGCGCCCAGGACATGACCGGCGACCGGGCCGTGCACCTCGCGCAGCGCCTGCAGACGGCCGGCACCTACTACGTCGCGGTCGGCGCCTACCTCCCCGGCGACCCCACGGATCCGTCCTCCGGTCCGGGCGCGATCTCCGAGGGCCCGTACTCGCTCGACGTCACGCTGCACGCGCGCGGCGCGGCGGACACCGACGTGTACGCGGTGCCGCTGCGCCAGGGCGACGTCGTCGGCGCGTCCGTCTCGGGCGGCGCCCGCCAGGTCGCGCTCCACGAGCTGGACGGCGACCTCGTGCAGTCCGCGGCGAGCGACCCGGGGCCGATCTACCCGGACGACTCGCCCCTGCCGCGGGGCGGGAACGCCACCGCCAACCACGTCGTCGACCGCACGGGGATCTACCTCGTCGCCGTCTCCGACGGCGCCGGCGACTACGAGCTCACCGTGGGTGCGCATCGCGCGCCGTCGGAGCGCGGCGCGCAGGAGCAGACCGTCGTGCTGGACTTCAGCGGACCGACGTTCGACAACCGCGTGTTCGGCGCCGCGGTCACCGAGCCCGGGGTGCGCGACGTCAGCCCGATGCGCGACTTCCTGCCCCGCTGGGGGCTCACCGCGGACGACGAGCGCGCGGTCGTGGACGCCACGACCGAGCTGGTGCGCCGGGTGCTGAAGGACGAGATCCCCGGGTCGCAGGTGCGGGTGACGAACGACGTCGAGGACCCGGACCTGTGGGGCGAGCCGGGGGTGAGCCGCGTGATCGTCGGGGGCACCGTCGCCGAGGCGGGCATCCTGCCGGCGTTCGGGCTCTCCGAGTCCGTCGACCCCGGGAACTTCGCGCGCGAGGAGACCGCGATCGTCATGCCGGAGCTGATGAGCGGCGACCACCCCGCCTCGCTGGACCGGTTCCTCACCACGGACAGCGACCGGGTGCAGGCCGTCTCGCAGGCGCTCGGCTACACCGCGGCCCACGAGATCGGGCACTTCGTCGGCAACTTCCACACGGACGACCACGACGTGGGCACGAGCGTCATGAACACCGGCAACCTGCTGCACATGTTCGCGGTCGGACCCGACGGCGTCGCCGGCACCGCCGACGACGACCACGTCGCGATGCGCACCGCCCGGTTCGACCGCCTGCAGGGCATCTCCGGCGTGGAGGACACCGTGGGCCGCACGGCGGTCGCCCTGCGCTGACGACGGGCTCGTCCGTCAAGGACGGCACGGTCACCGAGTTCGCGCTGTGTGACCGGCGCGCGCACGCGCCGGTCGACGGGATCGCAGGCTCCCGCCGGCCGGCGCGCAGACGTCCGACCCGGTGCCATCAGCCCTTCACGCAGAGCAGCGTGCGGAGCCGGGCGACGATCTCCACGAGGTCGGACTGCGCTGCGATCACCGCGTCGAGGTCCTTGTACGCTCCCGGGATCTCGTCCAGCACCCCGGCGTCCTTGCGGCACTCGATCCCCGCCGTCTGCGCGGCAAGGTCGTCGAGGGAGAAGGTCCGCTTCGCCCGCGTCCGGGACATGCGCCGCCCCGCGCCGTGCGACGCAGACCAGTACGAATCCGGGTTCCCGAGTCCACGCACGATGTACGACCCGGTCCCCATCGATCCCGGGATGAGCCCGAGGTCGCCTCGGCCGGCCCGGATCGCCCCCTTGCGGGTCACGACCAGCTCCTGGCCGTCCACCTGCTCGACCGCGACGTAGTTGTGGTGCACGTTCACGGCCTCGTCGAACGTGATCTCCTGAGCAGGGAACGACGCCCGCACCGCGTCGACCACGAGGGTCATCATCACCGCGCGCGACCGCGCCGCGTACTCCTGCGCCCACCACAGGTCGGCGAGGTAGGCGTCCATCTCCGGCGAGCCGCCGAGGAAGACCGCCAGCTCGCGGTCCACGAGGCCCTGGTTGTGCTCCAGCCGCTTCGCGACGGCCACGTGCTGCTCGGCCAGCGTCTTGCCGATGTTGCGCGACCCGGAGTGGAGCTGGAGCCAGATCCCACCGGACGTGTCCGCACACAGCTCGACGAAGTGGTTGCCGCCGCCTAGCGTGCCGAGCTGACGGCGAGCCCGGCCTTCGAGGTCCGACACGCGCCCGTGCAGCCCGGCGAACCGCGACCAGAACGCGTCGGCACCGCGCGCGACCTCCGCCGGGCCCCTCCCCGAGACGGCACGCAGCCGGTGCGGGTCGATCGGGTCGTCGTGAGCGTGGAAGCCGACGGGAATCGCCTGCTCGATCCGGGACCGGATCGGCCCGAGGTCGTCGGGCAGGTCCTCCACGGTCAACGAGGTACGCACGCCGATCATCCCGCACCCGATGTCGACGCCCACCGCGTTCGGCGAGACGGCGTCCCGCATGGCGATGACGGACCCGACCGTCGCGCCCTTGCCGAGGTGGACGTCGGGCATGACGCGGACGCCTTCGACCCACGGCAGGGCCGCGATGTTGCGGAGCTGGGCGAGCGCGGCAGGCTCGACCTCGTGCTCGTGGGCCCACATCAACGTGTCGGCTCGCGCGCCGCTCAGCGGCACCGGAAAGTTGTGGGACGCCGTGGTCGCCGCCGTCGTCTCGGTCGGGTTCTCCGTCATGGTGAGCACCCCCTCCAGGTGGGTGCGTGCTGTGGTTCATCGGGTCGGCGCGTCACCGCACCGTCGTGGCGTCCCGCCGTCGGGACGACGAGAGCCGCCCTCGGGACGATGTCCCAGGGGCGGCTCGGGTGGCCTGAGTCAGATGCCGCTCAGGCCGTGCCCCCGCCCCCGGGGCGCGTCTGCTCGTTCCCGAGCTCGTCCGCGCGGCGGGTCCGCGCGGACACGACGGGGCGCCGGCCGGTGTCGGCCTGACGAGCGCTCGACGCGAAGGGCACGGGTACCTCCGAGGTGGGTGGCACCGGCAGGGGCCCCTGCCGGCGGCGCCGAACCTAGCACCGGGTCCGCGGCCTGCCCCACCGAATATCGGTAGGTTGGCCGCGTGAGCGCACCGGAGGACGCAGGGCAGGACGCCGCGCCCCGGCGCGGGTACGCCAAGGGCGCGGCCCGCAGGGCGCAGATCCTGGACCAGGTGCTACGGATGGTCGCGGAGCAGGGGGTGGACGCGTCCTCGCTGCGGTCCGTCGCCGAGGCGCTCGGCATCTCGCACGCCGCCCTGCGGCACTACTTCCCCACGCGCGACGACCTGCTGGTCGCCGTGTACCGCGCGCACGAGGTCCAGCGCGGCGAGGCGGGCGGTCCGCCCGAGTCCGCGGTCGGCGGGATGCGCAAGAGCGCCGTCCTCAACCGCGAGGTCCCGGGACTGGTGCAGCTCTACACGACGCTCGCCGGCGACGCCGCGGGAGCGGGCCATCCCGTGACGCGGGAGTTCTTCCGCGAGCGCTTCGCCCGCCTGCGGGCCGAGCTGTCCGACCAGGTCCGCGCCGACCAGGAGGCAGGCCGCATCGACCCCGCCGTGGACGCCGGCGACATCGCCGCCCTGGCGATCGCCGCGTCGGACGGCATCCAGGTGCAGTGGCTGCTCGACCCGGACGCCGTGGACGGCGCGCGCGTGCTCGAGCTCCTCGAGCGGCTGGTGCCGCCGCCCCCGGTGGCGTCGTCCGAGGGCACCGCCCGCCCCTGACCCCCGCCCCAGGGCCTTTCAGCAAGCGATCCCTCGCGTCATCGGTTCGGATGGCGCGAGGG
>NZ_JBHVBO010000075.1:0-18084 GCF_042668085.1 Isoptericola sp. NPDC057391
GGGGCACCGTCCCCCCGGCCCGCACCGCGCTGATCACGGGCGCGAGCCGCGGCATCGGCCGCGCGCTCGCGCTCGGGCTCGCGCGGGCGGGGCTGGACGTCGCGCTCGTCGCGCGTGATCCCGCCCGCCTGGCCGAGGTTGCGCGCGAGGTGCGCGACCTGGGTCGCTCGGCCGTGGAGCTGCCCGCGGACGTCACCGACGCCGCGGCGGTGGCGGCAGCCGTGCGGGCCGCGGAGGCGCCGCCGGCGGACGGCGGGCTGGGCTCCGTGGACCTGCTGGTCAACAACGCCGGCCGCATCGACGCCGAGGTGCCGCTGTGGGAGGCCGACCCCGACGAGTGGTGGTCGGTGCTCGAGACGAACGTGCGAGGGCCGTTCCTGCTGGCCCGCCACGTGGTGCCGGGGATGCTGGCGCGCGGCGGCGGGCGGGTCGTCGACCTCAACAGCGGTGCCGGATCGCACGACAACGCCGACGCGACCGCGTACAACGCGAGCAAGACGGCGCTGATGCGCCTCGGCGCCGGGCTGCACGCGGCCGGGCACGACCGGGGCCTGCGCGTGCTGGAGCTCGCCCCCGGCGTCGTGCGGACGGACATGACCGGGTCGATGCGCGCCCACGAGGGGCGGACGGAGTGGACGCCGGTCGAGCGGACGGTCGACCTCGTGGCGGCGTTCGCGCGCGGCGACCTCGACGGGTGCTCCGGCTGGTTCGTCCGCGCGTCGCACGACACCCCCGAGTCGCTGGTGCGCCTCGCGCGGGAGGCATCGGCCCCCGCCGCGCGGCGGCTGCGGGTGCGGCCGGCGGCGGACGACGACCCGTTGGGCCCGGTGCTCACCGGTCGCTGACGGTCCGTGGCCGGCCCCGTGTCACGATGCGGCCCGGCGGTCCTCCCTGCAGGGTGTACGGAGGCAACCATGTCGGCAACCGTGTGGGGTTGCCGCGCCTGCCGCGACGACCACGGAGGTCCTATGCGCACCGCACGCCCACGCACGCCCACCGTCCGCACCCCGCTCGTCGTCCTGGCGGCCGTCCTCGGGCTCCTGGCCCCGGCCGCCGTCGTGGCGGGGGCCGGCCCGGCCGACGCCGCGATCACGAAGCTGACGCCGGGGAACTTCCGCTGGACCCTGTCCCGCACCCCCGCCTCGCTCGTCTCCGGGCTCGACGCGGCGCTGCCGAACGTCAGCATGCGCACGGTGGTCGACGACGGGAACCGGGCGGGCACGGCCTGCTCGCCGTCCGTCACCCACCGCGTCGCCTCGTTCTGCTGGAACGCCGGTGACCGGGACACGACCGCCTGGTACCCCCAGGGCATCACCACGAGCAACGACGCGCTCGGCGCCGGCACCTACGAGGGCCGGCGCGTCCTCATGGCGAGCTGGTACGACCACGCGTCCGACGGCGTCGCCAAGGGCAGCCGCGTCAGCGCGGTGAACCTGACGTCGTCGACGACGAGGCCGACCTACCGGCACGTGTTGCTGGCGGAGCCGGTCACCAAGGACGGCAAGCCGTCGTTCAAGCCGGTGAACGTGCACGCCGGCGGCCTCGCCTGGTACGGCAACCTGCTCTACGTGGTCGACACGACGGGCGGGCTGCGGGTCTTCGACCTCGACCACCTGTGGCGGGTCACGACCGGCGACGGGCCGACGAAGGTCGGTCGGCAGCCCGACGGGTCGTACCGGGCCTTCGACTACAAGTACGTGCTGCCCCAGGTGGCGAAGTACAGCGACTCGACGGCCGGCGGCTACCCCCAGCTGCAGCACTCCTCGGTGGCGCTGGACCGCACGAGCTCGCCCGACTCCCTGGTGATCAGCGAGTACCGGAGCAAGGCCGACGTCGCCGACGGGCACGTCGTCCGTACCGTGCGGGTCGGGATCGACTACACCGACCGGCTGCTGCGGGAGTCGTCGGACGGCGTCGTCCGGGCGACGGAGGCCTACCGCACGGACCTCGAGTCGGTGCAGGGCTCGACGGCGATCGACGGCGAGTTCTTCTTCTCCCAGAGCGACGGCAGCGACTTCTCGGACCCGAACTCCGAGGGGGACCTCCACACCTGGCGGCCGGGGGCGTCCGCGACCACCCGCCACGGCAACGCGTTCCCGCCCGGGCCGGAGGACCTCTCCTACGACCCGACGCGCGACGCGCTGTGGAGCCTCAGCGAGTACCCGGGGCGCCGCTCCGTCTTCGCGGTGGACGCCTCGTCGTTCTGAGCCGGATCGCGCGGCCCCGGGCACCGTCCCGCCATCTCTCGCCGGACGAGGGCGGGCGGGAGTAGCGTCCGACGTGGCGATGGTGCCGGCCCGGTCACGAGGACCGGGCCACCGGGGCGCGGGCCGGGGGGAGCGGAGGCGGCATGGTGCGCACGACGCGCGTGCGCATCCTCGGAGCGGTCGTCGGCGTGCACGCGGTGCTCGCCGCGGGCGTCGCACCGGCGGCGTCCGTCCAGCCGGGGGACGAGCCCGTGACACCGGGGGCCACGGTGGTCGACCCGTCCGGCGCGCCCGTGCCCCCGTCGCCCTCCGTGTCCGCGTCGCCGTCCGCGTCGCCGTCGCCGCCCGCCGAGCGGCGCCGGCTGCTGACGGAGCAGCGGTCGTGCGGCGCCACCGCCGCAGGCCGAGCGTCGTGCCGGCTCTCGCGCTGGCGAGCCTGCTCGTGGCGCTCGGCGCCGCGACGCCCGACGATCAGCCCTGACGCTCGTCGCGCCAGCGCACCCACTGCTCGACCAGCGACAGGTCGTAGTCCGGCCCGCTCGTGCCGATCGTGAACAGCGTGGCCCCGGCGTCGAGCAGCTTCTGCCCGACCTCCTCGGGCGGGGCGCCGACGCCGACCGACCGCTCCACGAGGCGACCCGTGTCCCGGCCGACGGCGTCCCCGTGCTCGTCGAGGATCGCGGACTTGCGGGTCAGGGTGTCGACGTCGCCGAAGGAATGCCAGACGTCGGCGTGCTCGGCCACCAGGCGCAGCGTCTTCTTCTCGCCCCCGCCGCCGACGAGGATCGGGATGCGGCGGGTCGGGGCGGGGTTGCCGGCCGCGAGGCGCGCCGTGATCCGGGGGAGCGCCGCCCCCAGGTCGGCGATGCGCGAGCCTGCCGTGCCGAACTCGTAGCCGAACTGCTCGTAGTCCTTGGCGAACCAGCCGGCCCCGATGCCGAGGATCAGCCGGCCGCCGCTGATGTGGTCGACCGTGCGGGCCATGTCCGCGAGCAGGTCGGGGTTGCGGTACGAGTTACAGCTGACCAGGGCGCCGATCTCGACGCGCTCCGTCTGCTCGGCCCACGCGCCGAGCATGGTCCAGCACTCGTAGTGCGTGCCGTCCGGGTCGCCGGTGAGCGGGAAGAAGTGGTCCCAGTTGAAGATCACGTCGACGCCGGCGTCCTCGGCGCGGCGGACGGCGTCGCGCAGCTGGGCGTAGTCGGCGTGCTGGGGCTGGAGCTGGACCCCGATGCGGATCGGGTGGGTGGTGTCGGTCACGGCGCGAGCCTACGACCGTGCGCGCCGGGCGCCGTCAGGCCGTCCGCGTGGCGACCGCGAAGACGCGCCGGAACGCCAGGGGGGTGCCGAACGGGCGGCTCGGGTAGGCCTCGCGCAGGGCGGCGCCGAGCTCGGCGTCGAACCGTGCGCGCAGGTCGGTGCCGTGCGCGGCGTCGTGCGCGTCGAGCGCGTGCAGCACCGGCTGGGCGCCGGTCGCCGAGATCCACCGCAGGACGGGGTCGTCGCCGTCCAGCACGTGCGTGTACGTCGTCTCCCAGGCGTCGACCGACCAGCCGGGCCCGGACAGGAGCTCGAGGTACTCGGCGGGGTCGCCGACCGCGCGGCGTTCGACCGGCCCGACGACGTCGGCGTACGGTGCGCGCCCGGCGACCTCGCGCAGGGTGCGGTGGCTCGGGGCGTCGTGGTTGCCGGGGACGGAGAACGCGAAGGTCTGCCGGGCCGTGGCGGCGAGCGCCGGCAGCAGCTCGCGGTGCCCGGGCACCCACTGGAGGGTGGCGTTGCTGATCACCAGGTCGGCCTCGGGGACGGAGCTCCGTCCGGCGGCGTGGTCGCGCACGTCGGCGAGCTCGTAGCGGCTCCCGGGGTCCGCGCCGCGCGCGGTCTCGATCATCGCGGAGGAGGCGTCGAGCCCCACGAACGCGGCCTCCGGCCACCGCTCGCGCAGCACGGGGGTGAGGTGGCCCGGGCCGCAGCCCAGGTCGACGATGCTCGCCGGGTCGCGCACGACGCGCGCGACCAGCTCGCCGAAGGGGCGCGACCGCTCGTCGGTGTAGCGCAGGTAGGCGGTGGGGGACCAGTCGGCCACGACGTTTCCTCTCGATATCAAGTCTCTTGATGTCAAGAGACTAGCGGGCGGGCCCCGCGCGCACCAGGCTGTCGTCATGGAACCCGACAGGATCGCGCCGCCCGGTCGCGGCGGGTCGACCCCCGCGACCGTCGTCCCGTACCTCGCCGTGCGGGGCGCGGCCGAGGCGATCGACTACTACCGCAGCGCCTTCGGTGCGCAGGAACGCTTCCGGATCGAGGAGGACGGCGTCGTCGGGCACGCGGAGCTCGCCATCGGCGGCGCGACGGTCTACCTGGCCGACGAGTGGGAGCCGCTGCGCGTGCACAGCCCCGCGACGCTCGGCGGGTGGTCGGTGTCGCTGGCGATCGAGGTGGAGGACGCCGACGTGTTCGTCGCGCACCTCGTCGACGGCGGGGCCCGGCTCGAGCGCGGGGTCGACGACGGGCCCGAGGAGGGCTGGCGCAGCGCGTGGGTCGTGGACCCCTACGGCCACCGCTGGCACGTCTCGAGCCCGACGGCGGGCTGACGGGCCCGCCGCGGGCGCGGAGGCTCAGGGGACCAGGAGGACCTTGCCCGTCGTGGCGCGCCCCTCCAGGTCGCGGTGCGCCTGCGCCGCGTCCGCGAGCGGGAGCCTCGCGCCGATCCGGACGTCCAGGTCGCCCGCGGCGGCCGCGCCCAGGACCTCGGCCGCTCGCCACTCGAGCTCACCCCGCGTCTGGATGTAGTGCGCCAGCGTCGGCCGGGTGAGGTAGAGCGAGCCGCCGGAGTTGAGGCGCTGCGGGTCGAACGGCGGCACCTGCCCGGAGGCCCCTCCGAAGAGCACGAGGGTGCCGCGCGGGCGCAGCGACGCGAGCGACGCGTCGAAGGTGGCCCGGCCCACGCCGTCGTACGCGACGTGCACGCCGCGCCCGTCGGTGAGGTCGCGCACGACGGCGGGCAGCTCGGTCGCGATGTCGTCCATCGCCGCGTAGTCGACGGTGTGCGCGGCGCCGGCCGCGGACGACAGTGCGGCCTTCTCGGGCGAGGACACGGTGGTGACGACCCGCCCGCCGCGGGACGCCGCGAGCTGGGTGGCGAGCAGGCCGACGCCGCCGGCGCCGGCCGTGAGCAGGACGTCGTGCCCAGGCCCGACCTCGAACGTCGAGGCGACGAGGTAGTGCGCCGTCATCCCCTGCAGCGGCAGCGCGGCAGCGGTGACGAGATCGAGGCCCGCGGGGACGCGCACGGCGTTGGCGGCCGGGACGACGGCGAGCTCGGCGTACGAGCCGGGCGCCTCGTTCCAGGCCACCTCGTCGCCGACGGCGAAGCCCGTCACGCCGTCGCCGAGCGCCTCGATCGTGCCGGCGCCCTCGACGCCGACGACGTGCGGGTACGTCATGGGGTACACGCCTGCTCGGCGGTAGGTGTCGATGAAGTTGACCCCCGCCGCGGCGACGCGGACGAGGAGCTCGCCCGCGCCTGGCGCGGGGTCGGGCTGCTCGACGTACTCCAGGACCTCGGGACCACCCGCCGCGCGGGCCACGACTGCGTGCATGCGTCCGACCCTATGCTTCGGCCGTGACCCGAGACACCCGCGCCCCGTTCATGATCCGTCCCGCGACCGACGACGACTGGCCGGCCCTGTGGCCGATCGTCGAGGCGGTGGTGCGGGAGGGCGAGACGTACGTCTACCCGCTGGACCTCACGAGCGAGCAGGCGCGGGAGATCTGGATGGAGCGCGCCCCGGGCGCGACGGTCGTGGCGGCGGGTGCCGACGGGACGCTGCTGGGCACGGCCAAGATGGGGCCGAACCGGCCGGGCCACGGCGACCACGTGGGCACGGCGTCGTTCATGGTGTCGCCCGCCGCGCGCGGGCTCGGGGTGGGCCGGGCGCTCGGCGAGCACGCCGTGGCGTGGCACCGCGAGCACGGCTACCGCGGCATCCAGTTCAACGCGGTGGTGGAGTCGAACGAGGCCGCGGTGCACCTGTGGCGGGCGCTCGGGTTCGAGGTCGTCGGCACGGTGCCGGGCGCCTTCCGCAGCCCGGCGCACGGCTACGTGGGGCTGCACGTGATGTACCTGCCGCTGGTGGACTGATTCGCGGCACCCGGCGCGCGAGGAACAGGTTCCTGCTCACTGCATAGGTATGTATAGTGCTGCATATGGTCAGCACTGAGTCGCGCACGTTCCGTGTCGCCGTCGCCGGTGCCTCCGGGTACGCCGGGGGCGAGTTCCTGCGCCTCGCGGCGCGTCACCCCGCGCTGGAGGTCGGGGCGCTCACCGCGCACTCGAACGCCGGGACGCGGCTCGGCGCGCACCAGCCGCACCTGCGCTCGCTCGCCGACCGTGTGCTCGAGCCCACCACGCCCGAGGCGCTCGCGGGCCACGACGTCGTCGTCCTCGGGCTGCCGCACGGCGCGTCCGGCGAGATCGCCGCGCAGCTGCCCGACGACGTCCTCGTGCTCGACCTCGGCGCCGACCACCGCCTCGCGTCCGCCGCCGACTGGGAGCAGTTCTACGGCACCGCCCACGCGGGCACCTGGCCCTACGGCCTGCCCGAGCTGATCCACGCCGACGGCGTCGGCTCGGTCACCGGGACGCAGCGCGACCACCTCGCCGGCGCGCGCCGGGTCGCCGTGCCGGGGTGCAACGTCACGGCCGTCACGCTGGGGCTGCAGCCCGGCGTCGCCGCCGGGCTGGTCAGCCCGGACGACGTGGTCGCCGTCCTCGCCAACGGGTACTCGGGCGCGGGCCGGTCGCTCAAGCCGCACCTGCTCGCCGCCGAGGGCCTCGGCTCCGCGGCGCCGTACGCCGTCGGCGGCACGCACCGGCACATCCCGGAGATCGCGCAGAACCTGCGCACCGCCGGGGCGCCGCAGGTGTCGATCAGCTTCACCCCGACGCTCGTGCCGATGTCGCGCGGCATCCTCGCCACGGTGACCGCTCGCCTCGCGCCGGGGCGCGAGGACGCCACGGCCGCCGACGTCCGCGCCGCCTGGGCCGAGGCCTACGCGGACGAGCCGTTCGTCGAGCTCCTCCCGGAGGGACAGTGGCCGACGACCTCCGCCACGCTCGGCGCCAACACCGCCCTCGTGCAGGTCGCGCTCGACGCCGCCGCCGGACGCGTCGTGACCGTCACCGCCCTCGACAACCTGGTCAAGGGCACCGCCGGCCAGGCGGTCCAGGCCATGAACCTCGCCCTCGGCCTGCCGGAGACGGCCGGCCTCGTCACCGAAGGAGTCGCACCGTGAGCGTGACCGCAGCGAAGGGGTTCCGGGCCGCCGGGATCACGGCCGGCCTCAAGGCCTCCGGCACCCCCGACCTCGCCCTGGTCGTCAACGACGGCCCGCAGCACGCGGCCGCCGCCGTCTTCACGAGCAACCGCGTGGTCGGCGCGCCGGTGATGTGGTCGCGCCAGGCGATCAAGGACGGGGTCGCGCGCGCCGTCGTGCTGAACTCGGGCGCCGCGAACGTGTGCACCGGCCCGGGCGGGTTCCAGGACTCGCACGCCACGGCGGAGAAGGTCGCCGAGGTGCTCGGGATCGGCGCGATCGACGTCCTCGTGGCTTCGACCGGCCTCATCGGCGTGCGGCTCGCGGCGGAGAAGCTGCTCGCCGGGATCCCGGTCGCGGCGGCGGCGCTGGGGCCGGACGAGGTGTCGGGCGTGAGCGCGGCCACGGCCATCATGACGACGGACTCCGTCCCGAAGACCGCGGTGCGCACGATCGAGACGCCGTCCGGCACCGTGACGGTGGGCGGGATGGCCAAGGGCGCGGGCATGCTCGCTCCGGCGCTCGCCACGATGCTCTGCGTCATCACGACGGACGCCGTCGTGGACGCCGGGACCACGGACGCGGCGCTGCGCGCGGCGACCCGCACGACGTTCGACCGCGTCGACTCCGACGGCTGCATGTCGACCTCCGACACCGTGGTGCTCATGGCGTCGGGCGCGTCCGGCGCGACGCCGGACGACGCCGCGTTCGCCGAGGCGGTGACCGCCGTCTGCGCCGACCTCGCGCGCCAGCTCGTGGCCGACGCGGAGGGCGCGTCCCACGACATCGCCATCACGGTCACGCACGCGACGACCGAGGACGCCGGACTGGCCGTGGCCCGGGCCGTGAGCCGGTCCAACCTGGTCAAGGCCGCGATCTTCGGCAACGACCCCAACTGGGGCCGCATCCTCTCGCAGGTCGGCACGGTCCCCGAGGAGGTCGCGCCGTTCGACCCGCTGGAGCTCGACGTCAGCGTCAACGGCGTCATGGTGTGCAAGGCGGGCGGGGCGCACGAGTCCCCGGAGAACGTCGACCTCGCCGCGTCGCGTGACGTGTCGATCACGATCGACCTGCACGCCGGCGACGCCGAGGTCACGCTGTGGACCAACGACCTCACCCACGCGTACGTCCACGAGAACAGCGCGTACAGCTCATGAGCAGCGACGTCGTGAACGGGCTCGCGCCCGAGCAGAAGGCCGAGGTGCTCCTCGAGGCGCTCCCGTGGCTCCAGGAGTTCGCGGGCGCGCTGGTCGTCGTCAAGTACGGCGGCAACGCGATGATCGACGACGAGCTCAAGGCCGCGTTCGCCCAGGACATGGTCTTCCTGCGCCAGGTGGGCCTGCGGCCCGTCGTCGTGCACGGCGGCGGCCCGCAGATCAACGCCATGCTGGAGCGCCTGGACATCCACAGCGAGTTCCGCGGCGGCCTGCGGGTCACCACGCCCGAGGCGATGGACGTGGTGCGCATGGTGCTCACCGGCCAGGTCTCGCGCGAGCTCGTGGGCCTCATCAACGCTCACGGCCCGCACGCCGTCGGGATGTCGGGGGAGGACGCCGGGCTGTTCCGCGCCGCGCGGCGCCACGCCGTCGTCGACGGCGAGCCGGTGGACGTCGGCCTGGTGGGTGACGTCGTCCAGGTGGACGCCGGGGCGGTGCAGGACCTGCTCGACGCCGGCCGCATCCCGGTCGTGTCGACGGTCGCGCCCGACGTGGACGACCCGACCCAGGTGCTCAACATCAACGCCGACACGGCCGCCTCCGCGCTCGCGGTGGCGCTCGGCGCGAGCAAGCTCATCATGCTCACCGACGTCGAGGGGCTGTACACCTCGTGGCCGGACAAGGACTCCCTCGTCGAGGAGATCTCCGCGCCGGACCTCGCGGCGCTCCTGCCGAGCCTCACGTCCGGCATGGTGCCCAAGATGGAGGCGTGCCTGCGCGCCGTCCAGGGCGGCGTGCCGCGCGCCACCGTGATCGACGGCCGCCAGCCGCACTCCGTGCTCCTGGAGGTCTTCACCACCCGCGGCAACGGCACCATGGTCGTGCCCGCACCGGCAGCGACGAGCAAGGAGGCGGGCGCGTGAGCGACACCCTGCAGTCCGTGAGCGGAGGCGCCCTCGCCGACGCCTCGAACGCCGCCTGGACCGACCGCTACTCCCACGCGGTGATGGACACCTTCGGCCCGCCGCAGCGCGTGCTGGTGCGCGGCGAGGGCGCGTACGTGTGGGACGCCGACGGCCGCCGCTACCTCGACCTGCTCGCCGGGATCGCGGTCAACGCGCTCGGCCACGCCCACCCCACCCTCACGGCCGCGATCAGCGCGCAGCTCGGCACCCTCGGGCACGTGTCGAACTTCTTCGCCACGCCCACGCAGATCGGGCTGGCCGAGCGGCTCTTGCAGCTCGCCGGCGCGCCCGAGGGGTCCCGGGTGTTCTTCACGAACTCGGGCACCGAGGCGGTCGAGGCGGCGTTCAAGATGGCGCGCCGCAACCGTTCCGACGGGGCCGGGGCCGACGGCACCCGGACCCGGGTCCTGGCCCTCGAGGGCGGCTTCCACGGCCGCTCGATGGGCGCCCTCGCCCTCACCGCCAAGGCCGCGTACCGCGAGCCGTTCGAGCCCCTGCCCGGCGGCGTCGAGCACGTCCCGTTCGGCGACACCGCCGCCCTCGACGAGGCGTTCTCCCCGGCCGCGGTCGCGGAGCGGGGCGGCGTCGCGGCGCTCGTCGTCGAGCCGCTGCAGGGCGAGGCGGGCGTGCGGCCCCTGCCCCCGGGATACCTGGCGCACGCCCGCCGGCTCACCGCCGAGGCGGGCGCGCTGCTCGTGCTCGACGAGGTCCAGACGGGCGTCGGTCGCACGGGCTCCTGGTTCGCGTTCCAGCAGCCGGAGATCGGCGGCGGCGTGGTGCCCGATGTCGTCACCGTGGCCAAGGGGCTGGGCGGCGGCTTCCCCGTGGGGGCCGCGATCGCGTTCGGGGAGCGCGCGGCGACCCTGCTCGGCCGCGGCCAGCACGGCACCACGTTCGGCGGCAACCCCGTCGCGGCGGCCGCAGGCCTCGCGACGCTCGGCGTCATCGAGCGCGACGGCCTGCTGGAGAACGCCCGCCGGGTCGGCGAGGAGCTGCGGACCGGGATCGAGGCGGCGGGCAACCCGCTCGTCGCCGGCGTGCGCGGCCGGGGCCTCCTGCTCGCGGTCCGGCTCACCCGGCCCGTCGCGGCCGACGTCGCGGCGGCGGCCCTCGAGGCCGGCTTCGTCGTCAACGCCGTGGCCCCGGACGCGATCCGCCTCGCCCCGCCGCTGACCCTCACGACCGACCAGGCGCGCGACGCCGCCCGGTTCTTCGCCGCGGTCACCGTCGCCGACACGCCCTCCGAGCCAGAGACCCAGGAGCCCTGATGCCCCGCCACTTCCTCCGCGACGACGACCTCACCCCGGACGAGCAGCGCGAGGTCCTCGAGCTCGGCATGGCGTTCCGGGAGGACCGGTTCGTGCGCTCGCCGCTCGCGGGCCCGCAGGGCGTGGCCGTGCTGTTCGACAAGCCGACGCTGCGCACGCAGGTCTCGTTCTCGACGGGGATCGCCGAGCTCGGCGGCTTCCCGGTGATCGTGGACGGCCGCCTCGCCCAGGTGGGCGTGCGCGAGTCCGTCGCCGACGTGACGCGGGTGCTCGACCGCCAGGTGTCCGCCATCGTGTGGCGCACGTTCGGCCAGGAGCGGATCGACGAGATGGCGGCCGTCTCGCGGGTGCCCGTGGTCAACGCGCTCACCGACGGCTTCCACCCGTGCCAGATCCTCGCCGACCTGCTCACGGTCGCGCAGCACCGCGGCGGCATCTCCGCCCTGCCCGGGCAGCGCCTGGCGTACGTGGGGGACGCCGGCAACAACATGGCCGCGTCGTACCTGCTCGGCGGCGTCACCGCCGGCCTGCACGTCGCCGTCGCCGGGCCCGAGGGCTACCTCCCGCCCGCCGACGTCGTCGAGCGCGCCCGGGAGATCGCCGCCACGACCGGCGGCTCGGTGACCGTCACGACCGACGTCCGGGCCGCCGTCACCAGGGCCGACGTCGTCGCCGCGGACACCTGGGTCTCGATGGGCGACGAGGACGAGGCGGCCGAGCGGCTCGCCGCCCTCGACGCCTACCGCGTCGACGACGAGCTGCTGGCCGTCGCGGCCGACGACGCGATCTTCCTGCACTGCCTGCCCGCCTACCGGGGCAAGGAGGTCACCGCCGAGGTGATCGACGGCCCCGCGTCCGTCGTCTGGGACGAGGCGGAGAACCGCCTGCACGCGCAGAAGGCGCTGCTCACCTGGCTGCTGGAGCACCGATGAGCGCGACAGACGGGGTGGTCGGGCAGCCGTCGGGCCAGGCCGCGGGCCCGACGACGAAGGCGGCGCGGCACGCGCGGATCGTCGAGATCGTGCGGCGCACGGCGATCCACTCGCAGGCCGAGCTGGCCCGCGAGCTCGCCGACGCGGGCGTCAGCGTCACGCAGGGGACGCTGTCGCGCGACCTCATCGAGCTGCGGGCCGAGAAGGTGCGCAACGCGGCCGGCGCCCTCGTCTACGCCGTGCCGGGCGAGGGCGGCGACCGCAGCGTGCAGGCCGCGGGGGTGGGGGAGCACGACGTCGAGTACGTCGCCGCCCGCCTCGCCCGGCTCTGCAACGACCTGCTCGTGTCGGCGGAGGCGTCCGCCAACCTCGTGGTGCTGCGCACGCCGCCCGGCGCGGCCAACTATCTCGCGTCCGCGATCGACCACTCGGTATTCCCGGGCGTCCTCGGCTCCATCGCGGGCGACGACACGATCCTCGTGATCGCCCGCGACCCGCTCGGCGGCGACGAGCTCGCGCGCCGCTTCCTCGAGCTGACCGGGCCCTGACCGGACCTGCTCGACAGCGGGCCGTGGCCCCCGCGGACCCGCACTGCCAGACTTGACCCGAACCCCTCGCAAGAAAGAGAACTGTGATGACTGATCGCGTCGTGCTCGCCTACTCGGGCGGCCTGGACACCTCCGTGGCCATCGGCTGGATCGCCGAGGCCACCGGGGCCGAGGTCGTCGCCGTGGCCGTCGACGTCGGCCAGGGCGGCGAGGACATGAACGTCATCCGCAAGCGCGCGCTCGACTGCGGCGCCGTCGAGGCGTACGTCGCCGACGCGCGCGACGAGTTCGCGGCGGAGTACTGCATGCCCGCGCTCAAGGCCAACGGCATGTACCTCGACCGCTACCCGCTGGTCTCCGCGATCTCCCGCCCGGTGATCGTCAAGCACCTCGTGCGCGCCGCCCGCCAGTTCGGCGCGACGACGGTCGCGCACGGCTGCACCGGCAAGGGCAACGACCAGGTCCGCTTCGAGGTCGCGACGACGTCGCTCGCCCCCGACCTGAAGTCCATCGCCCCGGTGCGCGACCTCGCGCTCACGCGCGAGAAGGCCATCGACTACGCCGAGCGGCACGATCTGCCGATCGCGACCACCAAGAAGAACCCGTTTTCGATCGACCAGAACGTGTGGGGCCGCGCCGTGGAGACGGGCTTCCTCGAGGACATCTGGAACGAGCCCACCAAGGACGTCTACTCCTACACCGACGACCCGACGTTCCCGCCGGTCGCCGACGAGGTCGTCATCACCTTCGACCAGGGCGTGCCGGTCGCGCTCGACGGCGTGGCCGTGACCCCGCTGCAGGCCATCCAGGAGATGAACCGCCGGGCCGGGGCCCAGGGCGTGGGCCGGATCGACATCGTCGAGGACCGCCTCGTGGGCATCAAGTCCCGCGAGATCTACGAGGCGCCCGGCGCGATCGCGCTCATCGCCGCGCACCAGGAGCTGGAGAACGTCACGCTCGAGCGCGAGCAGGCCCGCTTCAAGCGGCAGGTCGAGCAGCGCTGGACCGAGCTGGTCTACGACGGCATGTGGTTCTCCCCGCTGAAGAAGAACCTCGACACCTTCGTCGACGAGACCCAGAAGTACGTCTCCGGCGACATCCGCATGGTGCTGCACGGCGGTCGCGCCACCGTGACGGGGCGCAGGTCGGAGTCCAGCCTGTACGACTTCAACCTCGCCACCTACGACGAGGGCGACTCGTTCGACCAGTCGCACGCCCGGGGCTTCATCGAGATCTACGGCCTCGCCGCCAAGCAGGCCGCGGCCCGCGACGAGAAGTTCGGCAACGGCGTGGACTTCGGCACCGGGGAGCTCTGACGTGGGGTCGGAGGTCACGCCGGCCGACGGCGCCGGGGGCACGGGTCCGGACGGGACGGTGACGACGCAGGGCGACAACGTGTCGCTGTGGGGCGGCCGGTTCGCCGGCGGCCCGTCGCCGGAGCTGCAGGCCTTGAGCCAGTCGACCCACTTCGACTGGGTGCTCGCCCCGTACGACGTCCGCGGCTCCCGGGCGCACGCCCGCGTGCTGCACGCCGCCGGTCTGCTCACCGACGATGAGCTGACCGGCATGCTCGAGGCGCTCGACGTGCTGCTCGCCGACGTCGAGTCCGGGGCGTTCCTCCCCGTGCTCGGCGACGAGGACGTGCACACGGCCCTCGAGCGCGGCCTCATCGAGCGCGCGGGCGCCGAGCTCGGCGGCAAGCTCCGCGCGGGGCGCTCGCGCAACGACCAGATCGCCACGCTGGTGCGGCTGTACCTGCGCGACCAGGCCCGCGTCGTCGTGCGCCAGGTGCTCGACGTCGTGGACGCGCTCATCGTGCAGGCGGAGGAGGCGGGCGAGGCCGTCATGCCGGGCCGCACGCACCTGCAGCACGCGCAGCCGGTGCTGCTGGCGCACCAGCTGCTGGCGCACGCGTGGCCGCTGCTGCGCGACGTCGACCGGCTGGTCGACTGGGACGTGCGCGCGGCGCGCTCGCCCTACGGGTCCGGGGCGCTCGCGGGCTCGTCGCTGGGCCTGGACCCGTCGGCGGTCGCGACGGAGCTGGGCTTCGACGGCCCGGTGGAGAACTCGATCGACGGCACCTCCGCGCGCGACGTCGTCGCGGAGTTCGCGTTCGTGTCCGCGATGGTCGGCATCGACCTGTCCCGGCTGAGCGAGGAGATCATCCTCTGGAACACGAAGGAGTTCGGCTTCGTGCGGCTGGACGACGCGTGGTCCACGGGGTCGAGCATCATGCCGCAGAAGAAGAACCCGGACATCGCGGAGCTCGCCCGCGGCAAGGCCGGCCGGCTCGTGGGCGACCTCACGGGGCTGCTCACCACGCTCAAGGGCCTGCCGCTGGCGTACAACCGCGACCTCCAGGAGGACAAGGAGCCGGTCTTCGACCAGGTCTCCACCCTCACCGTGCTGCTGCCCGCGTTCGCCGGGATGGTCCGCACCCTCACGTTCGACACGGCGCGGATGGCCGAGCTCGCCCCGCAGGGCTTCTCGCTGGCCACCGACATCGCCGAGTGGCTCGTGCGGCAGGGCGTGCCGTTCCGCGTCGCGCACGAGGTCGCGGGCGCGTGCGTCCGGGTCTGCGAGGAGCGCGGCATCGAGCTCTGGGACCTCTCGGACGCCGACCTCGCCGCGGTCTCGGAGCACCTGACGCCGGGCGTGCGCGAGGTGCTGAGCGTCGAGGGGTCCGTGGCGTCGCGCGACGGCGTCGGCGGTACGGCGCCGGCGCGGGTCGTCGAGCAGGTGGAGGCCGCGAAGGAGCGCTCGGCGGAGTTCCGCATCTGGGCGGACAGCTGAGCGTGGGGCGCACCGCGCGGCGGGTCCGGGACACCGTCTCGTGCCCGCCGCGCGTCGTCGTAGGGTGCAGGGTCGGGTGACCGGCAGGGCGACGACGGCGGGGAAGGACAGGACACGATGACGGTGCGCGAGGACGTGCTGAGCGCGCTCGTGGCGCGCGTGCGGCGCTCGGACGCACGCCTGCCCGGACCGGGCGCGGAGAAGCCGGGGGAGCGGACGCGTCTCGTGGTCGTGGACGGGCCGGCCGGCTCGGGCAAGACGACCCTGGCCGGGCAGCTCGCAGCCGCGCTGCCCGCGCAGGTCGTGCACATGGACGACCTGTACGAGGGCTGGTCGGGCCTGGCCGCGGGGATCGAGCGGCTGCACGAGCAGGTCCTCGGGCCGCTCGCCCGGGGCGAGGACGGCCGCTACCAGCGCTACGACTGGGACAGCGGGCGGTACGCCGAGTGGCACGACGTCCCGAGGGCGCCGTACCTGGTCGTGGAGGGGTGCGGGGCCGGGGACCCGCGGGTCGATGCCTTCTCCACCCTGCTGGTCTGGGTCGAGTCCGACGACGCGCTCCGGCTGACCCGCGGCCTCGCGCGGGACGGCGAGGACGCCCGGGGGCACTGGAAGGCCTGGATGGCGGCCGAGCGCGGGCTCTACTCGGCGCACGGGACCGCGCGCCGGGCCGACGTGCGCCTGGACGCGTGGGGACACGTCACGTGGCCGGCGCACGGGATCTGACGGTGCCGGGAAGCGGGCGGGAGACCGCCGTGGGCTCCGGGCGCGGCACGGTCGTGCCGGCGCGTGAGTGGTTCGCGCGCGACGTGCACGTCGTCGCGCCGGACCTGCTCGGTGCGCTGCTCACCCGCCGCACGCCCGACGGCGTCGTCACCGTACGGATCACCGAGGTCGAGGCGTACGCGGGCACGGCCGACCCGGGCTCGCACGCCTACCGGGGGGAGACGGCGCGCAACCGTACGATGTTCGGCGAGCCCGGACGCGTCTACGTCTACCGGCACCTGGGGCTGCACCACTGCATGAACGTCGTGTGCAGCCCGCCGGGCCAGGCCTCGGCCGTGCTGCTCCGGGCGGGGGAGGTCGTCGAGGGGGCGGACCTCGCGCGCGAGCGGCGCGCCGCCGCGGGCGTGACGCGGTCCGACGTCGACCTCGCGCGCGGGCCCGCGCGCCTCACGGTCGCGCTGGCGATCGACCGGGACGACGACGGTGCGGACGTCACGGACCCGGAGGGCAGCCTGGTGCTGCGGCTGCCGCCGCCGGACCCGGCGCGCCGGGTCGCGACCGGCCCGCGGGTCGGCGTGAGCGGCGAGGGCGGTCGCGGAGACCTGTTCCCGTGGCGGGCCTGGCTCGCGGGCGAGCCCACCGTCTCCGCGTACCGTGCCGCGGAAACACGGCGCAGGCGGCGGTAGGCGTCGGGCACACTAGGAGGGCGGCCCGACCGGGTCGCTGACCCCTTCCTGAGGAGCACACGGTGACCGACGTTCTCGACGAGCTGCACTGGCGAGGCCTGGTGGCGCAGTCCACCGACGAGGCCGCGCTGCGTTCTGCGCTGGCCGAGGGACCCGTCACCTATTACGCGGGGTTCGACCCGACGGCGCAGAGCCTGCACGTGGGGCACATGGTCCAGCTGCTGAACATGCGCCGGCTGCAGCTCGCGGGGCACCGTCCCCTCGCGCTGGTCGGCGGCGCCACGGGCCTGATCGGCGACCCGCGGCCGACCACGGAGCGCTCGATGCAGTCCCGCGACGTCGTGGCGGGCTGGGTCGAGCGCATCCGGGGGCAGATCGAGCCGTTCCTCGACTTCGAGGGCCCGGCTGCAGCGCGCATGGTCAACAACCTCGACTGGACCGGCGCCATGTCGGCGATCGACTTCCTGCGCGACGTCGGGAAGCACTTCCGGGTGGGCACGATGCTCGGCAAGGACATCGTGGCCCGGCGCCTGCGCTCGGACGAGGGCATCAGCTACACCGAGTTCAGCTACCAGGTGCTGCAGGGCATGGACTACCGGGAGCTCTACGAGCGCCACGGGTGCACGCTCCAGCTCGGCGGCAACGACCAGTGGGGCAACCTCCTGTCCGGGGTCGAGCTGATCCGCAAGACCGACGGCGCGGCCGTGCACGCCCTGACGTCGCCCCTCATCACGAAGGCCGATGGCACCAAGATGGGCAAGTCCGAGGGCGGCGCCGTCTGGCTCGACCCGGAGCTCACCAGCCCGTACGCCTTCTACCAGTTCTGGTTGAACACCGCGGACGCGGACGTCGTGAAGTACCTCAAGGTCTTCACCTTCCGGAGCAGGGAGGAGATCGAGGCGCTCGAGGCCGAGGTGGCCGACCGCCCGTTCGCCCGCGAGGCGCAGCGGGCGCTCGCCGGCGACCTCACCACCCTGGTGCACGGCCAGGCGGCGACCGACGCGGTCATCACGGCGAGCCAGGCCCTCTTCGGCCGCGGCGAGCTGCAGGGGTTGGACGCCGGCACCCTCGGCGCCGCCGTGGCGGAGCTCCCGCGCACGACGGCGAAGGCCGGCGACCTCGTGGTGGACGCGTTCGTGGGCTCGGGCCTGGTCGCGTCGAAGGCCGCCGCCCGGCGCGCGATCGGCGAGGGCGGCGCCTACGTGAACAACGCCAAGGTGGAGTCCGAGGACGCCGCGCTGCGCACGGAGGACCTGCTGCACGGCCGGTACGCGGTGCTGCGTCGCGGCAAGCGGACCCTCGCCGTCGCCGTCGCCGAGTAGCCGCCGCGGCCCGTCGCGGTCGAGGGCCCCGGGAGAGCGCTCGCCCATGACGAGCCGCCCGCCCGGTCGCAGGACCCGGCGGATCTCACCGAGCGCGGCCAGGGGATCGGCGACGTGCTGCAGGACCCGGTCGGTGCGGGCGCGGTCGGCGGTGTGGTCGC
>NZ_JBHVBO010000076.1:0-18045 GCF_042668085.1 Isoptericola sp. NPDC057391
CGTCGCCCACGCCGACGGCGAGGGTGCCGTCGTCGAGCGCGCGGGCGGTGTCGACGACGGTCGCGACCGACCGGGCGGGCAGGCGCAGGTGGTCCGCCGCGGAGGCCGCGACCTGCGCCGCCGTCGGGAACAGGCGCGTGAGCCCCGGGACGGCGGAGGCGTACGGCGTGCCCGCGCCGGCCGCGAGCCGGCCCAGGTGCGTGCGCGCGGCGGCGACGCTGATCTGCTGCCCGACGATGGCACGCACCACGATCTCGTGCGGGTCCACCGTGCCGGGGAGGCGCAGGCCCTGGGCGCGGGCGACGAGGGGCGCGAGCGCCGGGTCGTCGGCGAGGGAGGTGTCGACCGCGGCCGGGTCGGCGTCCAGGTCGAGCAGCCGGCGCAACCGGGCGACGGCCACGGAGACGTCGGCCGCCGACGCGAGCTCCAGGCGCACGGCGACGCGGCCCGGGCCCACGCCCGGCCCGGCCAGGACCTCCGCCGCGCCCGGCCCGTGGGGGAGCAGCAGCGTGCGGGCGTACCGCACGTCGTCGCCGTCGAGGTCCGCGACCTCCACGCCGTCGACGGCGCGCGCCGCGAGGAACGCGACGACGCCGCGGGCGTCGAACGGCTCGCGCACGGGCAGCTCCAGGTCGAGCCGGACGCGCGCGACGCAGCCGCCCGGCTCGCCTTCCAGCACGCGATCCGTCGCGGTATCGGGGCCGATGGCGCGGGGGATCGCGTGCTGGAAGGCAGGGCGGCGGCGGGCGCGGGCGCGCAGGTCGCTGGGCGTCGTGTCGAAGACCTCCACGACGGTGTCGTTGAACTGGCGGATCGAGCCGAACCCGGCCGCGAACGCGACGTCCGCGAGCGGCAGGTCGGTGCCGACGACGAGGCTGCGCGCGGTCTGCGCCCGCTGCGCGCGGGCCAGGGCGAGTGGGCCGGCGCCGAGCTCGGCGGTGAGCAGGCGGTGCACGTGGCGCGCGCTGTACCCGAGGCGGGACGCGAGCCCGTCCGTGCCCTCGCGGTCCACGACGCCGTCGGCGATGAGGCGCATCGCCCGTCCGGCGAGGTCGTGCCGCAGGTCCCAGGCGGGCGTGCCGGGCGCGGCCTCGGGCAGGCACCGCTTGCAGGCCCGGTACCCGGCCTCGTGCGCGGCCGCCGACGTGAGGTAGAAGGTGACGTTCTGCGGCTTGGGGGTGCGCGCCGGGCACGAGGGGCGGCAGTAGATGCCGGTGGACCGCACCGCCGTGAAGAACTGCCCGTCGAACCGGGTGTCCCGCGCGGCGATGGCGCGGTACCGCTCCTCGAACTCCCGCGCGTCCGGGACGCCCGGGGCGGGCGCGTCGGGTGGGGCTGTCGTCGTCATGCCCCCATCCTCGCGCGCCCCACCGACCCGGCGCTGGCGGGAATCGGACACGGCCGTGGGCCCGTTCGACCGGGCGCGCGTCAGGCGTGGGGGAGGGCCTCGATCCAGTCGAGGACGGCGGCGAGGTAGGCGTCGCGGGCGGGTCGCGGCGACAGGGCCAGGTCGTGGGTGCCGCCGGCGACGGTGCGCACGGTGACGTCGCCCCCGAGCCGCCGCGCCCGCTCGCGCATGTGCGCGACGTCGAGCACGGTGTCGGTGGTGAGGTGCTGGTCGGCGGTGGACCGGTCGGAGGTGAGCACCAGCACCGGGACCCGGAGCCCGAGGCCGCGCGCGAGGCGGCGCTGGGCGCGCAGCACCGACCGCAGCCAGGCGGCCCGGACGGCGAACGGCTCGTGCGGCTTCCACGCCGCGTCGAAGTCCCACTCCCCGCCAAAGGTGCGGTGCAGGGCGCGTGCGTAGCCGTCGTCGAGGTGGTTCACGACGGCGCGCGGTGCGACGACGCCGAGGGCCTCGACGAGCGCGGTGGCGCCGAGCCGCACCGGGCGGGGCTTGTTGAGCTGGACCCACGGGCTGTTGAGGACGAGCGCGTCCGCCCGGCCCGGGCGGGCCGCGGCCCACAGCGGGGCCACGAGGCCGCCCGTGGAGTGGCCGAGCACCACCAGCCGCTGGTGCCCCGCGGCCCGGACGACGGCGGCCGCGGCGTCGAGGTCCTGCGCGTACGCCGCGATGTCGCGCACCTGGTTCGGGTCGCCGCCGGCGGCCACCTGGGCGTCCCAGGCGCGCCCGTGCCCGCGCAGGTCGACGGCGTAGAACGCGAGCCCGCGGTCGGCGACGGCCGCCGCGAGGTGCGGGTGGAAGAAGTAGTCGGCGAACCCGTGCACGTACAGCACCGCCGTGCGCGCGACGGGTCCCCGGCGCCCCGGCGGGCCGTCGTCGTCGGGCGTGGAGGGCACGTGCCGCACCAGCACCGCCTCCGCGCCGCCCGGCAGGGGCAGGGTGCGCGCCCGGAACTCCGGGCCGAGGACGTCCTCGCGCCACGCCCCGGGGCCAGGTCGTGGCGCGGTCGGCGCGTCAGGCACCCTGCGAGGGACCGGACGGGCGGCCCTCGTCGCCGGTCTCGGGACCGGCGTCGGTCCCGGGCTCGGGCTCCGGCGCGGGCTCGGCGTCGGGCGCGGGGGCCTGACGGACGGTGTCCTCCTCGCCCGGGCGGCCGGGCTCCAGCGGCTCCGCGACGGGGCCGGTGGTGGGGGCCGCGGGCGGCGCCGTCTCGGGCGCGGCCTCCGGCTCGAGCGGCGCGGCCACGGGGCCGGTCGTCGGCTCGTCGGCGGGGCGGGCGGGCGCGCCGAAGACCTGCTCCTCCGGCGTCGGACCGGCGGCGGGCACGGCCCCCGGGGCGGCCTGCGCGGCGAGGGCGGCGTCGCCGGTCGCGGTGCCGGTGACCGGCGCGGGGCGGCGGTTGTTCCGCACGACGAACCACACGACGAGGCCGATGACGACCAGCCCGACCACGAGGCCGACGATCCACCACGGGAAGCTGCTGCCGGCGGTGGCGGCGCCGACGGCGTGGATCTCAGTGTTCTCGCCGACCTGCGGCGTCCAGGTGACGGTGTTGCCGTCGACGGTGCCGGTGGCGTCGCTGACCGGGCCGGGGAACGTGATGGCGAGCCGCACGTCGAAGGCGTCCCGGACGTCCTGCGGCAGCTGCTCCAGCTCCTCGGAGCCCTCGGAGAGGTTCATGGTCCCGTCGACGACGTAGGTGTCGCCGTCGCGCGTGATGCTGAGCGACTCGTCGTCCCCGCCGGAGATGTCGCTGATGGGCGCGTCGCTGAACGTGTACCGCGTGCCCGTGTACTCGTCGTCGGAGTAGGGCTCCTGCGTGGCGCCCTCGGGCAGCCCCTGGCTCATCTCGCCGCCCGCCTGGTCCCAGAGCTCGCCGGGCTCCATCCCCATGGTCTCGGCGAGGCTGTTGGAGACGGCCATGACGATCGTGCCGGAGACGGTGTCGTCCTCCGAGAGTGTCATGTCCATGTCGACCTTCATGCACCCGGCGAGGGCGAGGAGGCCGACGGCGGCCAGGACCGCCGCGATCGCGGTGCGGAGGCGGCGCACGGGGCCGCGGGCTGGAGTGGTCACCGGCCCAGCATCCCGCAGCGGCCGTCCGCGAGCCACCCGGCGTCCCGAGCGGCTTGCGATCAAAGTTGAGCGGAATAGACTCAACTTTGCCGACGTTCCCCCGACAGACGTCTTTCCCGTGTCACCGCACGTCATCCCGGAGGTCCCATGGACATCAAGCTCACGACCATGTCGCAGCAGGCGCTCGGCGACGCCGTCCAGTCGGCGTCGGCCGCGGGCAACCCCCAGCTCGAGCCCGTGCACCTGCTGCAGGCGCTGCTCCACCAGACGGGCGGCGTCGCCGTCGGCCTGCTCGACGCCGTCGGCGCGAACGCCCAGCAGATCGGCCAGCGCGCCCGCGCGGCCCTCGTCGCCCTGCCGCAGGCCAGCGGCTCCGCCGTCGCGCAGCCCGCGCCGTCGCGCGCGATGAGCGCCGTGCTGGAGAACGCCGGCAAGGAGGCCGAGGCGCTCGGCGACGAGTACGTCTCGACCGAGCACCTGCTCATCGCCCTGGCGGCCGGCCAGTCCGCCGCCGCCCAGGCGCTGAGCGAGGCGGGCGCCACCGCCGACGCGCTGCGCGCCGCGCTGCCCGCCGTCCGCGGCTCGTCCCGGGTCACCAGCCCCGACCCCGAGGGCACGTACAAGGCGCTGGAGCAGTACGGCAGCGACCTCACCCAGCGCGCCCGCGACGGCAGGCTCGACCCGGTCATCGGCCGCGACTCCGAGATCCGCCGCGTCGTGCAGGTGCTGAGTCGTCGCACCAAGAACAACCCCGTCCTCATCGGCGAGCCCGGCGTCGGCAAGACCGCCGTCGTCGAGGGCCTGGCCCAGCGCATCGTCGCGGGCGACGTCCCGACCTCCCTCCAGGGCAAGCGCCTCGTCGCGCTCGACCTGGCCGGCATGGTGGCGGGCGCCAAGTACCGGGGCGAGTTCGAGGAGCGGCTCAAGGCCGTGCTCGAGGAGATCACCGCGTCGGACGGCGAGGTCATCACCTTCATCGACGAGCTGCACACCGTCGTCGGCGCGGGCGCCGGCGGCGAGGGCGCCATGGACGCGGGCAACATGCTCAAGCCGATGCTCGCCCGCGGCGAGCTGCGCCTGGTCGGCGCCACGACCCTCGACGAGTACCGCGAGCACATCGAGAAGGACCCGGCCCTCGAGCGCCGGTTCCAGCAGGTGTTCGTCGGCGAGCCGTCCGTGGAGGACACCGTCGCCATCCTGCGCGGGCTCAAGGAACGGTACGAGGCGCACCACAAGGTGACGATCGCCGACTCCGCGCTCGTCGCCGCGGCCGCGCTGTCCGACCGGTACATCACGGGCCGGCAGCTGCCCGACAAGGCGATCGACCTCGTCGACGAGGCCGCGTCGCGCCTGCGCATGGAGATGGACTCCTCGCCCGTCGAGATCGACGAGCTGCAGCGCGCCGTCACGCGCCTCGAGATGGAGGAGGTCGTGCTCAAGGAGTCCGACGACCTCGCGTCGACGGAGCGCCTGGAGCGGCTGCGGGCCGACCTCGCGGACACCCGCGAGCGCCTCGCCGCGCTCACCGCGCGGTGGGAGTCGGAGAAGGCCGGGCACAACCGCGTCGGCGACCTGCGCGCCCGCATCGACGAGCTGCGCACCGAGTCCGACCGGCTGCAGCGCGAGGGCGACCTCGAGTCCGCCGCCCGCCTGCTGTACGGGGAGATCCCGCAGGTCGAGCGCGAGCTCGCCGAGGCCGAGCGCGCCGAGGCGTCGCAGGAGGCCGAGGGTGCCGCGGAGCACGAGGCGCCGATGATCGCCGACAAGGTGGGCTCCGACGAGATCGCCGAGGTGGTCTCCGCCTGGACGGGCATCCCCGCCGGGCGTCTGCTGCAGGGCGAGTCCGAGAAGCTCCTGCACATGGAGGACGTCATCGGCGAGCGGCTCATCGGCCAGACGGCCGCGGTGCGCGCGGTGTCCGACGCCGTGCGGCGCTCGCGGGCCGGCGTGGCCGACCCCGACCGCCCGACCGGGTCGTTCCTCTTCCTCGGCCCGACCGGCGTCGGCAAGACGGAGCTGGCCAAGTCGCTCGCGGACTTCCTGTTCGACGACGAGCGCGCCATGGTGCGCATCGACATGTCCGAGTACTCGGAGAAGCACTCCGTGTCGCGGCTGGTCGGCGCCCCTCCGGGGTACGTCGGCTACGAGGAGGGCGGGCAGCTCACCGAGGCCGTGCGGCGGCGCCCGTACTCCGTCGTCCTGCTGGACGAGGTGGAGAAGGCGCACCCCGAGGTCTTCGACATCCTGCTGCAGGTGCTCGACGACGGCCGCCTCACCGACGGCCAGGGCCGCACGGTCGACTTCCGCAACGTCATCCTCGTGCTGACGTCGAACCTGGGCTCGCAGTTCCTCGTGGACCCGGCGCTGGACGACGCCGCCCGCCGCGAGGCGGTCATGGCGGCCGTACGCGCGTCGTTCAAGCCGGAGTTCCTCAACCGGCTCGACGACGTCGTGATCTTCGACGCGCTGAACGTCGAGGAGCTGGGGGAGATCGTCGACCTGCAGGTGGCGGCGTTCGCGAAGCGGCTGGCCGACCGGCGCATCACGGTGGACGTCACGCCCGCCGCGCGCGAGTGGCTGGCGCTGGAGGGCTTCGACCCGGCGTACGGCGCCCGGCCTCTGCGCCGCCTGGTGCAGCGCGAGATCGGCGACCGGCTCGCGAAGGAGCTGCTGTCGGGGGCGGTGTCCGACGGCGGCACCGTGGTCGTCGACCGGGCGGCGGACGCCGCGGGGCTCGTCGTCACGCCGAGGTAGTTCGAGCTGGCTCGAGGTCGCTCGAGGGAGTTCGAGAGCACGAGGGGGCGGTCCGCGTCGTGCGGACCGCCCCTTCGTGCTCTCGGCGAACCTCGTCCTGCCGCGGCAGGGTCACATGCGGATGAAGCGCGGGTTGTCCTGCCAGATGTGGCGCTTCACGACGCCGACGCCGGGGCGCGCGGCCTCGACCTGCTTGCCGTTGCCGACGTAGACCGCGACGTGGCCGGGCGTCCAGATGAGGTCGCCCGGGCGGGCGTTCTTGCGGGAGACCGCCTTGCCGTGGTTCTTCTGGGCCGACGAGGAGCGCGGCAGGGTCTTGCCGGTGGCCTTCTTGTAGACGTACTTCGTGAGGCCGGAGCAGTCGAAGGCGTTCGGCCCGTTCGCGCCGTACACATAGCGGTCGCCGACCTGCGCCTGGGCGACGCGCACGATCTTCTGGCCGCGGGTGAGCTTCACGGCCTTCACGCCGACCGTGCGGGTCGAGGTCGTGCGCAGCGCGCTGCCCGACGGGTTGACGACCACGCGCGCCGCGTTCTTGCCGTTGCGGTAGTGCGCCGACGACGGCGAGAAGGTGGCCTTCCCGTGGCGCAGGGTCTTCACCTGGACGCTCTTGCCGCTGATCCGGAGGCGCACCTTGCCGGAGACGGCCTTGCCCTGGTGCGAGACCTTGACCTTGTACACGGGCCGGGTGCCCTGGCCGGCGGTGATCGAGTGCTTGGACACGGAGAGGGTGGCGCGCGGTGCGGGGGCCGAGGCCGTCTTGACGGCGGTCGCCGGTGCCGCGGAGGCGTGGGGGGCGGCGGCGATGAGGCCACCGCCGGTGAGAGCGCCGGCGACGGCGAGGGCGATGATCGCCCGGCGGGGCCGGCGGGCGGCCGCGGCGGCGGTGCCGGGGCGTGCGGCATCGAGGGACGTGGACATGGGGCGTGACCTCCAGCCTGCGAGATGAGCTGTCGGGTGAGGCCGAGATCGTTGGCCCGCCACCAGTGGTGGCTGAACCCCAAGGCCGGGAGCGTCCGGGCGGTGTGCCCGGGCGGCCGGCCGGAAGTGGGTCTCCCGCTGCTGCCGTGAGATTCGTGGTCACCGCGACGCCGGCAGCACTCGGCTGCGTCCCGGTCGGCCGGCACCCGTTGCTAGGTGCGGTCGAGGGACGCTAACCCTGCGGACCCTTCGAGGTCACGTTCCGGTAACAGGACCTGCGTGTGGTTGCCGCGGGCGCCGGTGGGCATCCGTGCTGGACGAGTCCGGGCAAGCCGGGCCGAACCGGGCGCGGTCGCGAGATACCGGATGTGACGAAGATCACTGTAGGAATCCACCCGTGGGTGGATATCGAGGACCGACCTGCCCGTGCGGGGCGACGCCGGGGCTCAGGGCAGGAGGTCGACCGCCCCGGGGGAGGGGGAGACCGCGACGCACAGCCCTGTCCGGTCGCCGGCCGACCAGCCGTCCTCGGACGGGGTGAGGACGACGAAGGCGAGCCCCTCGACCTCCCGCCCGGCGGCGCCCAGCAGCCCGGGCCCGCAGTCGGCGGACGCCTTGCGCACGAGCGCGTCGTGACCGGGCCACACGGCGCCGGCGGCGGAGTCTGTGCGCCCCACCACCTGCGCCCCGTGCTCGCCCGCGCACGGCACGACGGTCACCCGGCCGACGTCGCCGGGCGGGAGGTCCCGCAGGCACGACCCGAGCACGAGCTGCACGGCGTTCACCTCGCGCGCACCGTTCACCGCGGCCGGCACGGGGGCGGTCGCCCGGTCGCGCGCCGTCGTGACCCCGATCGTGACGGCGCCGCCCACGACGGCGAGCGCGACCACCGCCACGGCCGCGCGACCTGCGAGCCGGCGTGCCCGGGCCGTGCCGTCGCCCCCGGGCGCGGCGGCCCCCGGCGCGGCGTCGCGGGGAGGCGCCGCGCCGTCGTCGCCCGCCCCCGGCGGGCCGAGCTCGGCGAGGTCGGCGAGGCCTTCCGTCGGCAGCACGCCCGCCGGCGTCGGCGCGGCGAACACCGGCTCCGCGGGTGTCGTGGCGGGCTGGTTCGGGTCGCGCTGGTCCGGGTCGGTCACGAGTGCTCCGTGCGCGTCAGGCCGGGTCGGCGAGGTCGAGGATCACCGGGACGTGGTCGCTGGCACCCTTGCCCTTGCGCTCGTCGCGGTCGATGACGACGCCGGTCACGCGCTCGCGCACGGCGGGGGAGGCGTAGGCGAAGTCGATGCGCAGACCCTTGTTCCGGGGGAACGCGAGCTGCTGGTAGTCCCAGTACGTGTACGTGTGCTCGGCGGGCAGGTGCTCGCGCGTCACCTCGGTGTACCCGGCCGTCGCGAACGCCGTGAACGCCTCCCGCTCGGCGGGGGTCACGTGGGTGTGGCCCTGGAACGCGGCGGGGTCGTAGACGTCCGTGTCCAGCGGGATGACGTTCCAGTCGCCGACGAGCGCGACCTGGGTTCGGGGGTCGTCCGCGAGCCAGCCGGCCGCGGCGTCGCGCAGGGCGCCCAGCCAGTCCAGCTTGTACGCGTAGTGCGGGTCGCCCACCGCCCGGCCGTGCGGCACGTAGAGCGACCACACGCGCACGCCGCCGCAGGTGGCGCCCAGCGCCCGGGCCTCGACCGGCGGCGGCACGTCGAGGAGGGTGGCCGCGGGTGCCTCGTCGGGTGACGGGTCGGGGGCCTCGGCGGGCGCGTCGTCCTCGGGCGCCGGCGCGGCGGCGGGCTTGGCGAACCCTGGCTGGCCCGGGAACGACGTCTCGACGTCCGCGATCCCGACCCGCGACGCGATGGCGACGCCGTTCCACGCCGAGTGCCCGGTGTGCGCCACCTGGTAGCCGGCGGCCTCGAACGCCGCGTGGGGGAACTGCTCGTCGCGGCACTTGGTCTCCTGGATGGCGAGCACGTCCGTGCCCGAACGCTCCAGGAAGGCGATCACCCGGTCGACGCGGGCACGGACGGAGTTGACGTTCCAGGTCGCGAGGCGCACGGGCGCCAGGCTACCGGCGGCCGCCGACGCGGCCGGCCGCTCATCCCCACGTCGCCGTGCCCGGGTCGACGCCGTGGGCGCGGGCGTTCGCGTCGATCACCTCGCTCAGCCACGCCGTCAGCCCGGGCTGCCGCGCGTCGTGGTTCGCGGTGAACTCGGGGTCCGCCGCATACATCCGGCCGATGACGACGTGCATCGAGTGCGTGACGTCGAAGTAGGCGCCGAGCGACGCGCGGTGCCGCTCGGCCAGCGCGTCCGCCTCGGCGCTGCCCGGCCGCACGCCGCGCGCCCTCGCGTCGGCGAGCGCGGCGAGGACGGCCTCGGCCTCCGCCGCGACGTCCTGCCACTCCTCAGGGGTGCGCTCGGCCGCCCGCTCGGCGAACTGGGCCCACTGGTCGGTGTCGCCCCACCGCTCGCGCGCACCCTCCGCCCACGACGGCTGCCAGCGGTCCCCGAACAGCGCGACCTGCTCCTCGGGCGAGAGCAGCACGCCGCGCTCGCGGGCCTCGACCAGCCGGTCGAGGGCGTCGGCGGCCCGCCCCAGGCGGCGCAGGCGCTCGCGCACGAGGTCGCGCTGGCGGCGCAGGGACGCGTCCGCCCCCTCGGGCGCGTCGAGCAGGGCCGCGATCTCCTCGAGCGGCACGTCGAGCTCGCGGTACAGCACCACGCGGTGCACGCGCGTCAGGTCCGACGGCGTGTACAGGCGGTAGCCGGCGGCCGTGCGTGCGGACGGGCGCACCAGCCCCACGGCGTCCCAGTGGTGCAGCGTGCGGACGGTGACGCCCGCGGCCCGCGCCGCGGCGCCGACGGTCAGCCCGTCGGCACCGCGCGCAGGCTGGGGGCGGGACGCCATGGCGCCCAGTCTGCCCGCGGCGCCCGGGTGCCCGCCCCCGCGCGCCCACGGGCCGGTCATCCCTCGGCGCCGAAGCCCAGCTCGTCGCGCACCGTCTGCGCCTCGGGGCTGCTCGGGTCCCACGGCCGGGCGGCCGTCATGATCACGCGCGTCCTCTCGGGGGTCACGACCTCCAGGTCGAGGGTGCCCCACGGCTGCACCCGCGGACCGGTGGTCGAGCCGGGCGCGACGCGCTCGCACGCGGCCGCGACGGCGTCGATCTCGTCCTGCACGCACGAGAAGCTCACGGTCGTCGGGCCGGCCTCGGCGGCAGGGGTCCCGGGGACGAGCAGCACGTCCTGGAAGGCCCACCGGCGCAGGTGCACCACCGTGCCCGGGGCGGCGAAGAGCTCGAAGAAGCCGAGACCGTTCACCCAGAAGTCGGTGGACGCCTCGAGGTCGTGGGTGGGGACGTTGAGGAACATCGGCATGCCGTAGATGCCGCGGAACTGCTCCGGCGGCTGCACGCCGGGGCCGGGCTGCGGCACGGGGCTGATGCTGAAGGCGGGAAAGGTGGTGTCGGTCATGCGGCCAGCCTGGAGCCTGACGTCGCGTGAGGGTCAAGCGGGCGGCCGCCACGCTCTAGGCTGCCCCCATGGGAACCGCGCTCGTCACCGGCGCCACCGCCGGCCTCGGCCTGGAGTTCGTCTGGCAGCTCGCCACCGCACGCCACGACGTCGTGATCGTGGCGCGCGACGGCGACCGCCTGGAGCAGGTCGCGGCACAGGTGCGCGCCGCGGCCGGGGTGCGCGTGGAGGTGCTGCCGGCGGACCTGTCCGTGCCGGAGGACCTGGAGCGGGTCGCCGCCCGGCTCGCCGTCACCGGCGACGAGGCGGACGACGACCGCCGCCCCGTGGGCCTGCTCGTCAACAACGCCGGGTTCGCGACGGCGCAGCGGTTCGTCGGCGGCGACCTCGCCGTCGAGCTCTCGGCGCTGGACGTGATGGTGCGCGCCGTGCTCGTGCTCTCCCACGCCGCCGCGGGTCAGATGACGGCCCGCGGGCGAGGCGCGATCCTCAACGTGGCGTCGGTCGCCGCGCTCACCGCCGGCGGCACCTACGCCGCGGCGAAGGCGTACGTCCGGTCGCTCACGGAGGGGCTCGCCGTCGAGCTCAAGGGCACGGGCGTCACCGCCACGGTGCTCTGCCCCGGGTTCGTGCACACGGAGTTCCACGACCGGGCGGGCGTCGACATGTCCACCGTCCCGGACGTCGGGTGGCTCGACGCCCCGACCGTCGTGTCCGAGGCGCTCGCGGACGTGCGCCGCGGCGTCGTCATCTCGACGCCGTCCGTCCGTTACAAGGCGGCCTCGGCGCTGCTGCGCCTCGCCCCGCGCGCCGCGGTGCGCGCCGTCGGCAAGTACCGCTGACCTCGGCCGTCGTCGACCACGAGCGAGGACCGGCCGCCCGGCCCACGATGGTGGCGTGATCCGGGGGACGACGCCGGCGACGGCCGCCGGGGGCGGCCGGGACGCCGTTCCCGGCGGCGACGCGCTGGACTACCGCGACCTCTTCGACGCGGTGGCCGTGCCGAAGATCGTCCTGGACCCCGACCTCGTCGTGCTCGACGCCAACCGCTCGTACACCGAGCTGCTCGGGGTGCCGGCCGACGCCCTGGTCGGGCGCACGCTGGCCGACGCCCTGGCGCAGGTGCCGGGGGGCCCGCCTCCCGTGCCCCGGGCCCTCGAGGCGATCGACCGCTGCCTGCGCACCGGGATGCCCGAGGTCGTCGAGCCGGCGCGCTGGGACCTGCCGGACCGCCGCACGGGCGAGTCCGGGCCGCGGTACTGGATGCTCCTGGTGCTGCCGGTCACGCGGGCGGGGGACGCCGCGGTGCGGGCCGTCGTCGTCCGCGTGGAGGAGGTCGACGCGGCCGACGTCGAGGACGCGGACGGGCGCGCCACCCCGGAGCGCATGTCGTGGCACAGCACGGTGGCCCGGATGCGCGCGACGGCGGCCGCCGAGCGCGAGGCGGCCGTCACCCTGCAGTCCTCGGTCCTCACCGCGCCGCCGGACGTCCCGGGCCTCGCCGTCGACGTCCGCTACCAGCCGGCGAACCGGATCACGAGGGTGGGCGGCGACTGGTACGACGTCGTGCTGCGCGAGTCGGGCCGGACGGTGCTGGTCCTGGGCGACGTGGCGGGCCACGACGTCGACGCCGCGGCCACGATGACGCACCTCAAGGGCGTGCTGCGCACCGTCGCGGTCGAGGACGACGCCGGCCCCGCCACCGTCCTCGACCGGGCCGAGCGCGCCGCCGCCGCGCTGCGGATCGAGGCGTTCGCCGCCGTCACGGTCGCCGTCGTCGACCCGCCCGCGCCCGACGGGTCGCGGCGCGTCACCTGGGCGCGCGCCGGGTCGCTGCCGCCGCTCGTGCGGCGCCCGGACCTCGGCGCCGAGCTCGTCGACCAGCGTCCCGGCCGGCTGTTCGGCCTGCTCCTGCCCAAGGAGCGGCCGGAGTCCACCGTCGTGCTCGGGCCCGGTGCGTCGCTGCTGCTCTTCACCGACGGCCTGGTCGAGCGGCGGGGCGAGCTGCTGACCGACTCCCTGGAGCACCTGCGCCAGGACGTGGAGCAGGTGGTGGACCTGCGGCTCGAGCGCCTGGCCGACTGCGTGCTGGCCCGCAGCACGCCGATCCGGGGCGCCGACGACGTGGCGCTGGTCGCGCTCCAGGTGGACGGCGCCCCCGCGGGCGGGCCGGAGGCCGTCGGTACGATGACCGGGTGACCTCCTCGGATACCGCCTTCGGCCCCACGCCCCGCGAGCAGCTGCGCGACCTCATCACCGAGCTCGCCGTCGTGCACGGCAAGGTGACGCTCTCCTCCGGCAAGGAGGCCGACTACTACGTCGACCTGCGCCGCATCACGCTGCACCACCGCGCGGCCCCGCTGGTGGGCCACGTGCTGCTCGACCACCTCGAGGAGGTCGGCCTCGGCACGGCGGAGGTGGACGCCGTGGGCGGCCTGACCCTCGGCGCCGACCCGATCGCGGACGCCCTGCTGCACGCCGCGGCGTCGCGCGGGCAGGACCTCGACGCGTTCGTCGTCCGCAAGGCGGCCAAGGCGCACGGCATGCAGCGCCAGATCGAGGGCCCCGAGGTCGCGGGCCGCCGGGTCGTGGTCCTCGAGGACACCACGACGACCGGAGGATCGCCCATCGCGGCCATCGAGGCGCTGCGCGCCGCGGGCGCCGAGGTGCTCGGCTGCGCCACGATCGTCGACCGCGCCACCGGCGCCGGCGAGAAGATCGAGGCCCTCGGCGTGCCCTACCACTACCTCTACGACCTGGCCGACCTGGGCCTCGCGTGAGCCGGCCGGCCGCGCGCCGGCCGAGCCTCGCGATCCTCGTCGTCCCGGGGGCGGTGATCGCGCTCTGCGCGGTGCTCGCCGGCCTCGGCACGATCGAGACGTGGGTCGTGTACGTCCTGGTGCCCGTCGCGGCCGTCGTCGCGGGGCTCGGGTACCTGCGGGCCCAGCGCCGGTTCGTCCAGCGCCGCGGGGAGGACGTCGGCAGGCTCGTCGCGGCCGGGCGGTGGACGGCGTACGGGGGCGAGCACCCCGAGGCGCCGCGGGACGCGCTGTCGTTCCCGAGGCGTGAGCCGCTCGCGAGCGACGTCGGGCACACGTTCGGCGAGGTGCTGCGCGCACGGGTGGACGGGCGCGACGTGTGGTCGCTCGAGCTGGGCGTGCAGTACCGCTCGGGCGGCACGGTCACCGAGACCGGCGCCCGGGAGTCCGGGCCGGCGACGCTGTCCGACCCGTTCCACGTCGTCCTCACGCACCTCGACCGCGGTCACGGGCTGGTGGAGGTGTCCGCCGCGCGCGCGACCAACGCGCTGCGGGCCGACGTCGAGGTCGGGGTGCCGGACTTCGACCGCGCGTTCCGCGTGACCACCGAGAGCGAGCGCACCGCCCGCGCGTGGCTCGGCGACGGGTGCGGTGCGGACTTGGCGCGGCAAGGCGCCGACGCGCTGCACGGCGGCCGGCTGCGGCTCGACGGCCGCACGCTGGTCTGGTGGCGCAAGGGCCCGCAGGACCTGGACGCGCTCGACGACGTCGCGCGGCTCGTCACGCGGGCCGCGGCCTTCCTGCCGCGCTGACGGATCAGCGGCGCCGGCGGCCGAGCAGGAAGCCGCCGCCCAGGCCGACCAGCAGCGTGCCGACCCCGAACAGCACCGACATCACCACGAGCCTCGACGACCCCGGGACGAACGTCGTGCCGGACAGCGGGGCGTACGCGAACCAGCCGAACGACGCGTACCCGGCGGGGCGGGTCAGCACCCAGACGATCATGCCGGCGCCGACCACCATCGAGAGCACCGCGATCACGGTGTCGCGTCGTCTCCGGGAGTCGCCGGGCTCAGGCACCGGCGCGTCGCCGTCAGACACGGCCGATGAGGTCGGCGATCGAGTCGACGACGTGCGACGGCCGGAACGGGTAGGTGTCGACCTCGGCGGCGGTGGTGGAGCCGGTCATGACGAGGAACGTCTCCAGTCCCGCCTCGATGCCGGCGACGACGTCGGTGTCCATGCGGTCGCCGATCATCGCCGTCACCTCGGAGTGGGCGTCGATCCGGTTGAGCGCGGAGCGGAACATCATCGGGTTGGGCTTGCCCACGTAGTACGGCGAGCGGCCCGTGGCGGCCTGGATCATCGCCGCGACGGCGCCGGTGGCCGGCAGCGGGCCCTCGGCGGACGGGCCGGTGGTGTCCGGGTTGGTGGCGATGAAGCGGGCGCCGTCGCGCACCAGGCGGATCGCCTTGGTGATGGCGGTGAACGAGTAGGTGCGCGTCTCGCCGAGCACCACGTAGTCCGGGTTCGACTCGGTGAGGGTGTACCCCGCCTCGTAGAGGGCGGTGGTGAGGCCGGCCTCCCCGATCACGTACGCCGACCCGTTGGGGATCTGGTCGGTGAGGAACTGCCCCGTCGCGAGCGCCGACGTCCAGATCGCCTCCTCCGGCACGTCGATGCCGGACGTCGCCAGGCGGGCGCGCAGGTCGCGCGGCGTGAAGATCGAGTTGTTCGTCAGGACGAGGAACGGGCGCTCCGCGTCGCGCAGCGTCCGGATGAACTCCGGCGCCCCGGGGATGGCCTGGCCCTCGTGCACGAGGACGCCGTCCATGTCGGTCAGCCAGCACTCGATGCGTCGTTCGCTCACGCCGCTCACCCTAGTGGGCGGGGCGGCCCCGCGCGTGCGACAGGATGGGCGCATGACGACGATCGCGGTGGTGGGCGGTACCGGTCAGGCCGGGCGCGCCGTGGCGCGGGAGGCGGCGTCGCGCGGTCACGCGGTGCGGGTGGTCTCGCGGCGGCGCCCTGCGGACCTGGAGCGGGGGACGGCGCACCACGTGGTGGACCTCCTCGACGACGACGAGGCGCGGGTCGCGGGCGCGCTCGCCGCCGCGTTCGACGGCGCCGACGCCGTGGTCGACACCAGCAACGGGATGACGCCCGCCGCGCAGGCCGTCTTCACGGCCGGCGCGCTGCGGGTCGCGGAGGCCGCGGGGAGGGCGGGCGCCGGGCGCGCCGTCGTGCTCTCGATCGCGGCGGTCGACCGCAGCGGGTACGGGTACTACCGGGCGCACGCCGAGCAGGAACGCGTGTACGCCGCGGGGCCGGTGCCCGCGACGATCGTGCGGGCCACGCAGTTCCACGAGTTCCTCGACCTCTTCCTCGGCCGCGGCAGCCGCCTCGGGGCCTGGTCGCGGCTCGGGCTGCTGCCGTACCCGCGCGGCTGCCGCTTCCAGACGATCGACCTGCGCGACGTCGCCCGCGCGCTCGTGGACGCGGCCGAGGGCGCCGACCCGCTCGGGGTCGCGCCCACCACGGGCCCGTCCGGCGCGCCGACCGCCACCGTCGGCGGGCCGCAGGTGCTCGACGCGCGGACGATGGCGGCCGCCTGGCGGCGGTCGCACGGCTCCCGCCGGCTGCCGGTCGGGGTGCCGCTCCCCGGCGCGCTCGGTGAGTTCTTCCGCGCCGGGCGCAACCTCGTGCCCGACGCCGCGGTGGGCACGATCACCTACGACCAGTGGCTGGCCGGGCGGTGAGGGGGACCGCGGGCGAGCCCGAGCGCGAGGTCGGCGTCGGCCCGTGGCCCGGCGGGCCGGAGGCGTGGCCCCGGCTGCCCGACGGCGCCCCCGACCCGCGCTACGACCCCGAGCTGCTGGCGCACGGCGACCGCCGCAACGTCGTCGACCGGTACCGGTACTGGACCGTCGAGGCGGTGGTCGCCGACCTCGACGCCCGCCGCCCGGCCGGCCGGGAGCTGCACGTCGCCATCGAGAACTGGGCGCACGACCTCAACATCGGCTCCGTGGTCCGCACGGCCAACGCGTTCAACGCGGCCGGGGTGCACGTCGTCGGCCGCCGGCGGTGGAACCGGCGCGGCGCGATGGTCACCGACCGCTACCTGCACACCCACCACCACCCGGACGCGGCGGCGCTCGCCGCGTGGGCGGCGTCGGCGGACGGCGGGGCCGGCCTGCCGGTGATCGGGATCGACAACGTGCCCGGGTCGGCGCCGCTGGAGGCCTTCGACCTGCCCGCCCGCTGCGTGCTGCTGTTCGGCCAGGAGTCCACGGGCCTGACCCCGGAGGCGCAGGCGGTCTGCGCCGACGTCCTGCACATCACCCAGCACGGCTCCACGCGCTCCCTCAACGCGGGCGCCGCCGGAGCCGTCGCGATGCACGCCTGGGCGGCGCGCTGGCTCGCCCCCGCGGAGCCCGCGTCGTCGCCGCCGTCTCACGGAGCCGACGGCATGTGACTCTCATGACCCGGACGTGAGAAAATCCGGTTGCATGCGGGTCGCACGGCGCCCGTCGCGACGAAGCATCCCGCTGCATCCTCGTACGCCCCGTCATTGGAGTACCGCAGATGCCTATCGCAACCCCCGAGGTCTACGCCGAGATGATCGACCGGGCGAAGGCCGGCAAGTTCGCCTACCCCGCCGTCAACATCACCTCGTCGCAGACCGTGACCGCCGCGCTCCAGGGCTTCGCCGAGGCCGAGTCGGACGGCATCATCCAGGTCTCCGTGGGCGGCGCCGAGTACGCCTCGGGCTCCACCGTGAAGGACCGCGTCGTGGGCTCGCTGGCCCTCGCGGCCTACGCCACCGAGGTCGCGAAGAACTACTCGGTGAACATCGCGATCCACACCGACCACTGCGTCAAGAAGAACCTCGACTCCTGGGTGCGCCCGCTGCTCGCCCTCGAGGCGGAGCAGGTGAAGGCGGGCAAGAACCCGACCTTCCAGTCGCACATGTTCGACGGCTCGGACATCCCCCTGGACGAGAACCTCGTCATCGCCGCGGAGCTGCTCGAGCTCTCGCAGGCCGCGCGCACCATCCTCGAGATCGAGGTCGGCGTCGTGGGCGGCGAGGAGGACGGCCACGAGGCCGAGATCAACGAGAAGCTCTACACGACGGCCGAGGACGGCCTCGCCACCGTGCGTGCGCTCGGTGCCGGCGAGAAGGGCCGCTACCTCACCGCCCTCACCTTCGGCAACGTGCACGGCGTGTACAAGCCGGGTGCCGTGAAGCTGCGTCCGTCGATCCTCGCGGAGATCCAGAAGGCCGTCGGTGCGGAGATCGGCAAGGAGAACCCGTTCGACCTCGTGTTCCACGGTGGCTCCGGCTCCACGGCCGAGGAGATCGCCGAGGCGGTCGACAACGGCGTCATCAAGATGAACATCGACACCGACACGCAGTACGCGTTCTCGCGCCCCGTCGCGGACCACTTCTTCCGCAACTACGACGGCGTCCTCAAGGTGGACGGCGAGGTCGGCAACAAGAAGGCCTACGACCCGCGCGCCTGGGGCAAGCAGGCCGAGGCCGGCATGGCCACCCGCATCGTCGAGGCCGCGCAGCAGCTGCGCTCCGCCGGCCACAAGATGTGATCGTCTTCGCGAGATAGAGAACCTCCCTCGCCGAGATAGAGAAGGGGCGGACCGTAGCGACTA
>NZ_JBHVBO010000077.1:0-17983 GCF_042668085.1 Isoptericola sp. NPDC057391
ACCTCACGGTGGCCCGCCTGTCGTGCGTCCGGGCGGGATGCGTCCGGCCCATTGCTTCGGAGCCCGAACATTTCCTAGGGTGGCCGGATGCCGCACGCCGACGACGTCGTCCCCGCCCCCGTCTCCCTGCGCACCGGCGGGGAGGTTCTCGCCCTGCGCGACGGGGCCCGGGTCGCCGCCGACCCGGGCCTGCGCGCCGCCGCCCGGTGGTGGCGGAGGGTGAGCGAGGACGCCTTCGGCCTCGACCTGGTGCCCGTGGGGCCGGGCGACAGCGACGACACCGGCGCGGACGTGTCCTTCGTCCTCGACCCGGCCGTCCCCGCGGGGGGCTACCGGCTGGGGGTCACCGACGGCGGCGGGCACGCCGCCGTGCACGTCGCCGCGGGCGACGCCGCGGGAGCGCACGCGGCCGCGCAGACCCTGCGGCAGCTGGCCGGCCCGCAGGCGTTCCGCCGCGCGGGCCGCGCGGCGCTCGCGCTGCCGGCCGTGACCGTCGACGACGCGCCCCGGTTCGGCTGGCGCGGCGTGCTGCTCGACGTCGCCCGGCACTTCCTGCCGAAGGCGGACGTGCTGCGGTTCGTCGACCTGGCCGCCGCCCACCACCTCAACGTGCTGCAGCTCCACCTCACCGACGACCAGGGCTGGCGCTTCGAGGTGGAGCGGTACCCGCGCCTGGTCGAGGTCGGGTCGTGGCGGCGCGAGTCCGGCGTCGGGACCTGGCGCGCCGAGCGCTACGACGGCCGCCCCCACGGCGGGTACTACACGCGCGACGACCTGCGGGAGATCGTCGCCTACGCCCGCGAGCGCGGCGTCACCGTGGTGCCCGAGATCGGCTCGCCCGGCCACGTGCAGGCGCTGCTCACCGCCTACCCGGAGCTCGCGGCCCGCCCCGGCGCGCACGAGGTGCGCACCACCTGGGGCATCAGCGAGGACGTGATCGACCCGTCGGACGCCGCGGTCGACTTCTTCGCCGGGGTCCTGGACGAGGTGATCGAGGTCTTCGACTCGCCGTTCGTCTCGCTCGGCGGCGACGAGGTGCCCACGACGGCGTGGCGCGAGCGCCCCGACATCGTGGCGCGCGCCGCCGACCTCGGCCTCGTCGGCCCCGACGGCGAGGGCGACGTCGCCCGGCTGCACGGCTGGTTCCTCGCGCGCCTCGCGGAGCACCTGCGCTCGAAGGGCCGCCGCGCCGTCGTCTGGGACGAGGCGTTCGGGCCCGACCTGCCGCGGGACGTCGTGGTCACCTGCTGGCGCGGGCACGCCGTGGCCGCGGACGCCCTCGCGGCCGGGCACGACGTCGTGATGGCCCCCGAGCAGGAGGTGTACCTCGACCACCGCGCCGCCGACGGCGACGACGAGCCCGTGCCCGTGGGCTTCGTGCGCACGGTCGCCGACGTGCGGGCGTTCGAGCCGCTGCCGGCCGGGCTGCTGGAGGCGCGCCCCGAGCTGGCCGGCGACCTGCCGGGCACGGTGCTGGGTGCCCAGGCGCAGGTCTGGAGCGAGCACCTCGACTCGGTGCGCCGCGTCGACTATGCGGCCTTCCCGCGCCTCGCGGCGTTCGCGGAGGCGGTGTGGAACCCGGCCGCACCAGGGTTCGACGAGCGCCTGCGCGGCGGCCACCTCGCCCGCCTCGACGCCGCGGGCGTCGAGTACCGTCCGCTCGACGGGCCGCGGCCGTGGCAGCGGCGGCCGGGTGTCACGGGCTGGCCGCGCGACCTCGCCGCCGAGCGGGCGGCCGCGGGCTGGGCCGGGATGGGCGGCTGGGTCGAGGGGCGCGACGGCGCGGAGCCGGGGCAGCAGCGGTAGGCGGGCCGCGACGGCGTCGACGTCGGCCGTCGTCAGCGGCCGGCGGGCACCGGCTCGGGCGCCTCGTCGGGCGAGGCGGGCCGGGGAGCGTCCGGGCCGTCGGCGTCGTCGTCCGGGCCGTCCGAGGAGTCGCCGCCCGCGCCGGGGCGAGCGCGCCCGCGCAGCCAGCGGTAGCCGAGGTAGCCGAGCCCGCCGAGCGCGAGCCAGGGGAGCAGCACGCCCAGCACGAGCACGACCGTCTGGACCGTCGTGACGAGGGCGCCCCAGCCCGAGGCGAGCCCGCCGAGGAACCCGCCGCGCGACTGCGCGGCGGCGACCGGCTCGGGCACGATCTCGACGTCGAGCGTCGACATCGCCACCTGGTCGGACAGGCGCTGGCGCTGCGCCGTCAAGGCGTCCAGCTCGGCCTGGCGCTCGGACAGCTCCTGCTCCACCTGGAGCAGGTCCTCCGTGCTCCCGGCGGACTTCATGAGGTCGCGCAGGCGGTCCGTCGACGTGGTCAGCGCCGCGATGCGGGCGTCGAGGTCCTGGCCCTCGCCGGTGACGTCCGTGCTGTCGACGTCGACGCTCTCGACGGTGCCGAGCGAGCCGAGCGCCTCGACGGCGCCGGTCATGCGGTCGGAGGGCAGCCGCGCGGTGATCGAGGCCGACCCCGGCGAGTCGTCCGTGGCGGCGGTCTCCGAGCGCCGCTCGATGCGGCCGCCCGCCTCCTCGACGAGCCGCGCGAGCCGCGTCGCGGCGGCGGACGGGTCGTCCGCGACGACCGTGGCGCTGCCCGTGGTGACGATCTCGCGGGCCGCGGCGGCGCCGGGCTCGGCGGCGCTCTCCGCGACCGCGGCCCCGTCGGCCGCCTGCTCCGAGGCGCCGGCGTCCGCGACGGTGCCGGCGCTGTCGGCCTCCACCCCGGCGGACTCGCCCCCGGCGTCGGCCCCGCCCGACGAGCAGGCGGTCATGACCAGCAGGAGCGTCGCTGCCAGGGCCGCGAGGAGCGGTGCACGGCGGGTCCGGTCGCGGCGCAGGGTGGCAGGCATGGCTCAGAGCGTAGGGCGCTGCCCCCTCCCGTCCGGGGCGTTCCGCCCGATCGTGACCCGACCGTGCCGAGACCGTGACCTTGGGCGATGCGAGATGCCGATGGGAGATGACGAGGGCAGCTGAAGTGGGTACTGCCCCCGGCCGGCCCGCCCCCGCCGTCGCGCCGCCGCCCGTCCGTCACGATCCGGTCACACCTGCCCCCAGGGGAGGGATCGCGGATTGACAGACGGCTAGTTAAGACGCTGTACTAACAAACATGTCCACGCCGACGACGCGCACAGCACGACGAGGTCTGGGTGCCGGCCTGCGAGCCACCTCCAAGGTGCTCCCCGAGCACGCCAGGGCGCACAACCGCTCCCTCGTGCTCCAGCACCTGTTCCACGAGGGGCCCACCTCCCGGGCGGACCTGGCCCGGGCCACGTCCCTGACCCGCGTGACCATCTCCGACCTCGTGAACGTCCTGCTGTCCGAGGGGCTCGTCGAGGAGCTGGGCGTGCAGCCCGGCCGCCGGGTCGGCAAGCCCGCGATCCTCGTGGGGATGCGCACCGACGGCTACCAGATCGTGGCGGTCGACCTGTCGGACGACGCCGTCATGCGCGGCGCGGTCATGACGCTCACGGGCGAGGCGGTCGTGCGCCGCTCCCTGCCGGTGGCCGGGCACGACGGCGACGAGCTCGTGGACCTGCTCACGCGCTTCGCGCGGACCCTGATCTCCGCGGCCACGCGCCCCGTGATCGGGGTCGGCGTCGGCTCGCCCGGCGTCGTGGACGACTCCGGCCGCGTGGTCGAGGCGCCGAACCGGCAGTGGACCGACCTGCCGCTCGCCGCGATCCTCACCGACCGGCTCGCGCTGCCCGTGCACGTCGCGAACGACGCGAACTCCGCGGCGCTCGGCGAGTACACCTACGGCGGCGCCGCCGACTCCATGCTCGTGCTCACGGTCGGGCAGGGCGTGGGCGCCGGCGTGATGGTGGACGGCTCGCGCGTGCACGGCTCCGCCGACGCCGCGGGAGAGCTCGGCCACGTCACGGTGGTGGACGACGGCGAGCCCTGCGCCTGCGGCCGCCGCGGCTGCCTGGAGACCGTGCTCGCCGCCCCGGCCCTGCGCCGCGCCGTCGCCGGGCTGGACCCGGCCGCCGCCGACGAGGCGCTCGCCGGCGTGGGCCGCACCCTCGGCGTCGCCCTCGCGCCCGTCGTGGGCGCCCTGAACCTCGGCGAGGTGCTGCTCAGCGGCCCGGCCGACCTGCTCGACGGTGCGCTGCGCACCGCCGCCCTGCAGACCCTGACCGACCGCACCATGCCGGCCACGGCCGCCGGGCTGCGGTTGCGGATGGCCACGCTCGACGAGGACGTCGTCCTCGCCGGGGCAGCCGTCCTGGTGCTGGCAGCCCAGCTCGGCGTCTCCTGACCCCGACGAGGGACCCGCACGCGGCAGCGCCGTCCCTGGCGCCGCGCTGCTCGGATCGACCCCAGAAAGATCGAGAGGAATCCCCAGTGAAGAGGACCCGTGTCGTTGCCACCGGCGTGGCGACGAGCCTGACCCTGGCGCTCGCGCTCGCCGCGTGCGCGCCGGCCGACGAGGGGACCGGCGAGTCCGGCGGCGCCCCCGAGTCCGGTGACATCACCCTGTGGCTCGCCGGTGCCGACACCAACGACGAGCTGCGCCAGTACCTCAAGGACACGTTCGCCGAGGAGAACCCCGGCTCGACGCTGACGATCGAGGAGCAGGACTGGACCGACCTGGTCACCAAGCTCACGACCGCGCTGCCCGACGCCGCGAACACCCCGGACGTCGTGGAGATCGGCAACACGCAGGCGCCGACGTTCACCTACGCGGGCGCGTTCCGGGAGATCTCCCCGGAGCTGTACGAGGAGCTGGGCGGCGACAAGCTGCTGCAGTCGTTCGTCGAGGCGGGCTCGATCGACGAGACCAAGTACGCGCTGCCGTACTACTACGGCTCGCGCTACATGTTCTACCGCAAGGACATCTGGTCGAAGGCCGGCCTCGAGGTGCCCAAGACGCTGGAGGAGTTCGGCGACTCGGTCAAGGAGCTCACCTCCAAGAAGCAGTCCGGGTTCGCGATGGGCGGGCAGGACTGGCGCAACGGCATCTCCTGGGTCTTCGCGAACGGCGGCGAGCTCGCCGTCAAGGACGGCGACCAGTGGACCTCCACGCTGTCCGACCCGAACACGGTCAAGGGTCTCGAGCAGTGGCAGGACGTGTTCGAGAACGCGTCGAACCTGCCGGCGACGGCCAAGGACGAGGCGTACTGGGACTTCATCAACGACGGCACCGACGGCGCTGCGCCCGAGGGCGCGACCATCATGGCGCCGGGCTGGGCCCGCTGGTCCATCGGCGACCTGACGAAGGGCGACGACGGCAAGGAGGTGCGCGACGGCATGGCGGACGACACGAAGTTCGACATCTTCGCGCTGCCCGGCGTCGACGGCGGCGTGGCCCCTGTGTTCGCGGGCGGCTCGAACGTCGCGGTGTCCGCGAAGTCGCAGCACCCGGAGCTCGCGGAGAACCTGCTGCGGATCATCTACTCGGACGAGTACCAGACCATGCTCGCCAAGGCGGGCCTGGGGCCGGCCAACACGGACTTCAACAAGCTCATGACCGTGGACGCCGAGGGCAACCCGGACAAGTTCGGCGAGGTCACCGTGGAGACCGCCGAGGCGTCGAAGCTCACCCCGGCCGCACCCGGCTGGGCCGCCGTGGAGGGCGCCTCGGTCTACGAGGAGCTCTTCCAGAAGATCGCCGAGGGCGGTGACGTGACGGCTCTCGCCAAGCAGTACGACGAGAAGCTCACGCCGATGCTCAACGGCCAGGCGGGCTGACCCCTTCCAGCCCCCACCCCCGACGGGCGGAGCGGTGCCACCTCGCTGGTCCCCCTGCCAGCGCCACCGCTCCGCCCGTCATCCACGACCACCGGGAAGGAGGACCGCATGACCACCGCGACACCCGCGTCCGCCATCGCGATCCGCCGTCGGCGCCAGCCGGCCACCCCCTACCTCCTGCTGCTCCCCGCGGTGCTGGTCCTGCTCGTCGGTCTCGGGTACCCCGTGTACTGGCAGGTCGTGACCTCGCTGCAGGAATTCGGGATGATGCAGCAGTTCGGCGCACCTCCGACCTTCGCCGGGCTGGACAACTACGCGCGGATCTTCTCCGACGACCGGCTCTGGACCGTCGTGGGACGCTCCATCCTCTTCTGCCTCGTGAACGCGTTCCTCACGGTGGCGATCGGCCTCGGGCTGGCGCTGCTGATGAAGGCCGTGCACGCTGCCGTGCGCATCACGATGCAGATCGTGCTCCTGCTGGCCTGGGCGACCCCCCTGGTGGCCGCGGTGACCGTCTTCCGGTGGCTCTTCGACTACCGCTCCGGCGTCGTGAACTGGCTGCTCGTGCAGCTCGGCCTCGACCAGTACCAGGGCTACGCCTGGCTCGCGCAGCCGCTGACGTTCTTCGTCGTCGCGACCCTGGTCATCGTGTGGATGTCGGTGCCGTTCGTGGCGATGTCCCTGTACGCGGGCCTCACGCAGGTGTCCGAGGAGGTCCTGGAGGCCGCGCGGCTCGACGGCGCCAGCCCCGCGCAGATCCTGCGCCACATCCTGCTGCCGCTGGTGCGCCCGGTGCTCGCCATCGTGCTGCTGCTGCAGATCATCTGGGACCTGCGGGTGTTCGCGCAGATCCGCCTGCTGCAGGACGCCGGCGCCCCGATCTCCGAGACGAACCTGCTGGGCAACTTCATCTACGAGCTCGGCATCGGCAGCCAGGACTTCTCCGGCGCCGCCGCCGTCTCGATCTTCGTCCTGCTGCTCACGGTGCTGCTCGCCGCGCCGTACGTGCGCAGCCTCATGAAGGAGGACGCCGCGTGACCGCCGCGACCGAGACCGCGCGGCCCGCGGCCACGCCCGCCGCGCCCGCCGTGCGGGACGCCGGGGCGGCGGTGCGCCGCCCCCGACCGCGGGTCGGCAAGATCCTGCTGGGCGTCCTGGGCGTGGCCCTGTCGCTCGTGTGGGTGTTCCCCGTCTACTGGATGCTGCTGTCGGCGGTCACGCCGGCCGCGCGCCTCAAGGCGAGCACGCCGAGCTTCCTGCCCACGCACTTCACCCTCGCCAACTTCACCAGCGTGCTGACGGGCTCCGGCTTCGGCGGTGCGCTGCGGATGAGCCTGATGATCACGGGCGTCACGATCGTCCTCGTCCTGGCGTTCGCGTTCCTGGCCGCCCTGGCCATCAGCCGCTGGCGCTTCCGCGGCCGCACCAGCTTCGTCCTGGCGGTGCTGTTCATCCAGATGCTGCCGGCCGAGGGCCTGTTCATCGCGCAGTACAAGATGCTCTCGACGGTGGGGGAGAGCGCGCCCGTGCTCGGCCTCAACTCGGTGCTCGGCATCTCGGTCCTGTACACGGCGATGCTCGTGCCGTTCACGATCTGGATGCTGCGCGGCTTCGTCGCCGGCATCCCCGCGGAGCTCGAGGAGGCCGCCATGGTCGACGGCCTCTCGCGGACCAAGGCGTTCCTGCGGATCACGTTCCCGCTGCTCGCGCCGGGCCTCGTCGCGTCGGGCGTGTACGCGTTCCTGCAGGCGTGGAACGAGTTCACGACGGCGCTCGTGATCCTGCCCGCCGAGGACCGGCAGACGCTGCCGATCTGGCTGCGCAGCTTCCTGTCGGCGTCGGCGAACCGCGGCATCGACTGGGGCGAGGTCATGGCGGCCTCGACGCTCATCGCCGTGCCGGTGATCGTCTTCTTCCTCTTCGTGCAGGGCCGGATGACGTCCGGGCTGGTCTCCGGGGCGGTGAAGGGCTGACGTGGACGACGCCACCCCCTTGAATCCCCCGAGCCCCCCGGGCCCTCCGGGGCCCGCGGGCGCCGTGGGCCCCACGGTCGGGCTCGACATCGGCGGCACCAAGACCCTGGCCGTCCTGCTGGACCCGGCCGGCGCCGTCGTGGCGCAGGCCCGGCTGGCCACCGAGCGCGGCCCGGCCGGCGTCGTCGCGGGCGCGGCCCGGGCCGTGCGCGGTGTCGCGCGGCAGGCCGGCGTCGACGTCGCGGACGTCGTCGGCGTGGGCGTGGGCATGCCCGGTCTCGTCGACCCGGCCGCCGGGACCGTGCGGCACGCCGTGAACGTGGGCGTCGACGCCGCGCCGCTGGCCCTCGCCCGGCTGCTGAGCGACGAGCTCGGCGGCATCCCCGTCGGTCTGGAGAACGACCTCAACGTGGCGGCGCTCGGCGCCGCGCACCTGGAGGCGGCAGCGGCGGGCACACCGCGCGCAGGCGTCGACCTGGCGTTCCTCGCGCTCGGCACCGGGCTCGCCGCGGGCCTCGTGCTCGACGGCGAGCTGCGGCGCGGCTTCGGCGGCGCGGCCGGCGAGATCGGGCACGTCCCGGTCGACCCGGCCGGCCCGGTGTGCCCGTGCGGGCAGCGAGGCTGCCTCGAGCTGTACGCCTCCGGGACGGCCGTCTCCCGGCTCTGGCCCGCCCGCAGCGGTCAGCCCGCGCCGGTGGAGCTGTTCGAGGCGGCGGAGCGCGGCGTCCCCGCCGCGCTCGAGGCGCGCGACGCCTACGCCTCGGCCGTGGCCGCGGCGGTGCGCATGCTGGTCCTCACGGTCGACGTGCAGCACGTCGTGCTGGGCGGCGGCGTCGCGCAGCTCGGCGAGCCGCTCCTCGACGCCGTGCGCGCCGCGCTGGTGCGCGAGTCGCGGGGTTCCGGGTTCCTCGGGTCGCTGCACCTGGCCGACCGCGTCCGGCTCGCCCCGGGCCGCGTGCCCGTGGGCGCCGTCGGCGCCGCCGTCGTGGGACGGTCGGTCGCCGGTCGTGCCCCGCTGAACGGGGTGGCGTCATGACCGCCCGCCGGGGCGGGGCCCTGTCCGGGGCCGTGACCGCCGGCCTGCTCGCCGTCGCGCTGACCGGCTGCTCCGTGCTCGGCACCGGGGCGGAGCCCGCGGCGCCGGACCAGGACCTCACGATGTGGCTGGTCGGCGAGGACACCACGCCCGAGCTCCGCGAGTACCTCGTGCAGAAGTTCGAGAACGAGCACCCGGGCGCGACCCTCACGATCGAGCAGCAGGAGTGGGGCGACGTCGTCGCCAACCTCACCGAGGCGCTGGAGGACCCGGCCACCACGCCGGACGTCGTCGAGATCGGCAACACCCAGTCGCCGACGTTCACCACCACGGGCGCGTTCCGCGAGATCTCGCCGGAGCTGTACGAGGAGCTGGGCGGCGACAAGTTGCTGCAGTCGTTCGTCGAGGCAGGCTCGGTCGACGGCCGCCACTATGCGCTGCCGTACTACTTCGGCTCGCGGTACGTCTTCTACCGCAAGGACCTGTGGGACGCCGCCGGCCTCGAGAAGCCCGCGACGCTGGCCGAGTTCGGCGAGTCCGTCAAGGAGCTCACCGACGACGACCACGCCGGGTTCGCGATGGGCGGCCAGGACTGGCGCAACGGCATCTCCTGGGTGTTCGCCGCCGGCGGGGAGCTCGCGGTGAAGGAGGGCGACCGCTGGGTCTCCACCCTGTCCGACCCGAAGACCGTCGAGGGCCTCGAGATGTGGCAGGACGTGTACGAGGACGCGTCGTACCTGCCGTCCACGGAGAAGGACGTCGAGTACTGGGACTTCCTCAACGACGGCGTCGAGGAGGCGCCGCCCGCCGCGGCGACGATCATGGCGCCCGCGTGGGCGCGGTGGTCGATCGGCCACCTCGTGCGCAACGACGAGGGCGAGCTGGTGCGCGACGGGATGAAGGACGCCGACACGTTCGACATCTTCGCCCTGCCCGGCGTGGACGGCGGGCCGGCCCCCGTCTTCGCCGGCGGCTCGAACATCGCCGTCTCGGCCACCTCGCCGAGCCCCGAGCTGGCCGAGGACGTGCTGCGCGTCGTCTTCTCCGACGAGTACCAGGAGAAGCTCGCCGCCGCCGGGCTCGGGCCGGCGAACGAGGACGCCCAGGAGCTCATGAAGGGCGACAAGTTCGGCCGGCTCATGGTCCGCACCGCGGCCGCGTCGAAGCTCACGCCGCCGGCGCCCGGGTGGGCCTCGATCGAGGACGCGGGGGTGTACGAGGACCTGTTCGGCCGCATCGCCGACGGCGGTGACGTCGCGCCCCTCGCGCAGGAGTTCGACGCCCGCCTCACGCCGATGCTCAACGCCCCGGCCGCGGCCGACGAGTGAGCCGATGACAGCAGGACGACGGGATGATGGAACCGATCCCGCACCCGAGAGACTGGAGTCCCCATGGAAGTCGTGATCGCCCCCGCCGACGAGCTGGCCGTGCTGGCGGCCGACGCGATCGAGGCGCTGCTGCGCAAGGACCCGGCCACGGTGCTGGGGCTGGCGACGGGGTCGAGTCCGCTGAAGGTGTACGACGAGCTGGCGCGTCGCCACCGCGAGGAGGGGCTGTCCTTCGCCCAGGCCCGCGGCTTCATGCTGGACGAGTACGTGGGCCTGGACGCCGCCCACCCGCAGCGGTACCGCAACGTGATCGAGACGGAGATCGCCTCGCGCGTCGAGTGGCCCGCGGAGCAGGTGTCCGGCCCGGACGGGCTGGCGGAGGACATCCCGGCGGCGTGCGCGGCGTACGAGCAGGCGATCACGGACGCGGGCGGGGTGGACCTGCAGATCCTGGGGATCGGCACGGACGGGCACATCGCGTTCAACGAGCCGGGCTCGTCGCTCGCGTCGCGCACGCGGATCAAGACCCTCACGGCGCAGACGCGGGTGGACAACGCGCGGTTCTTCGACGACGACGTGGACCAGGTGCCCACGCACTGCCTGACGCAGGGGCTGGGCACGATCATGCAGGCGCGGCACCTGGTGCTGCTGGCCACCGGCCGGCAGAAGGCCGAGGCGGTGCACCAGCTCGTCGAGGGCCCGATCTCCGCGATGTGGCCGGGCACCGTGATGCAGCTGCACCCGCACGCCACGGTGCTGGTCGACGACGCGGCCGCCTCCCGGCTGCAGCTCGGGGACTACTACCGCCAGACGTTCGCGTCCAAGCCGGACTGGCAGGGCCTGTGATCCGTGCCCGGATCCGCGGCTCGGGGGGTGCGGTGGCGGGGGAGCGTCACAGGGGTCGTCGTAGACTTCCCGGCATGAGCGATCCCCTCTCCACCCCGCCCGCCGACCCCTCGCAGGACACCGGGGCCGGCACCAGCGTGCTGGAGCGCCCGGACACCCGCGAGCAGGCCGCGGAGCCGGGCGACCACGAGCGCTTCGCGCACTACGTGCGCAAGGAGAAGATCATGGAGTCCGCCCTGTCGGGCAAGCCCGTGATCGCGCTCTGCGGCAAGGTGTGGGTGCCGGGCCGCGACCCGTCGAAGTTCCCGGTGTGCCCGATCTGCAAGGAGATCTACGACGGCCTCCGCGACCCGCAGGACGGCGAGGGCGGCGAGGGCGACTCCGGCAAGTGAGCGCGCAGCCGCTTCCCGAGCCCGAGTCCACCCCCGATCTCTTCCAGGCGACGGCGGAGCCTGCCAAGCCTCTGCCGCAGTCACCGTCGTCGTCGGCGGCGTCCCACCTGAGCCCGGCGTTCCCGCGCCGCGCGCCGTGGGGCACCGCGTCCAACCTGCGTGCCTGGCAGGCCGAGGCGCTGGACCTGTACCGACGGCGCGAGCCGCGGGACTTCCTCGCCGTCGCCACGCCCGGCGCCGGCAAGACGACGTTCGCGCTGCGCGTGGCCACCGAGCTGCTCGAGGCCGGCGTCGTGCGCCGCGTGACCGTCGTCGCGCCCACCGAGCACCTCAAGCACCAGTGGGCCGACGCCGCGGCGCGCGTCGGCATCCGGATCGACCCGTCGTTCAAGAACAGCCAGGGCCGGCACGGCTCGCACTACGACGGCGTCGCCCTCACGTACGCGCAGGTCGCGGCCAAGCCGGCGCTGCACCGCGCCCGGACGGAGGCGGCGCGCACGCTCGTCATCCTCGACGAGGTGCACCACGGCGGCGACGCCCTGAGCTGGGGCGACGCCGTCCGCGAGGCGTTCGAGGACGCCACCCGGCGCCTCGCGCTCACGGGCACGCCGTTCCGGTCGGACACCGCGCCGATCCCGTTCGTCACGTACGAGGAGGACCGCGAGGGCATCCGGCGCTCCAAGGCGGACTACACGTACGGCTACGGCGACGCGCTGCGCGACCACGTCGTGCGGCCCGTGCTGTTCATGACCTATTCGGGCAACATGCGCTGGCGCACCAAGGCGGGCGACGAGGTCAGCGCCCGCCTCGGCGAGGCGATGACCAAGGACATGCACGCCCAGGCGTGGCGTACCGCGCTGGACCCGAACGGCGAGTGGATCCCGTCGGTCCTCGCGGGGGCGGACAAGCGGCTCACGGAGATGCGCCGCGCCGTGCCCGACGCCGGCGGTCTCGTCATCGCGACGGACCAGACGGACGCGCGCGCGTACGCCGGCCACCTGGCCCGGCTCACCGGCCAGAGCCCGACCGTCGTCCTGTCCGACGACGACGGCGCGAGCGCCCGCATCGACGAGTTCGCCCAGGGCGACTCGCGTTGGATGGTGGCGGTGCGCATGGTGTCCGAGGGCGTCGACGTGCCGCGGCTCGCCGTCGGCGTCTACGCCACGAGCACGTCGACGCCGCTGTTCTTCGCGCAGGCCGTGGGCCGCTTCGTGCGTGCCCGCAAGCGCGGCGAGACGGCGTCGGTCTTCCTGCCGAGCGTGCCGCTGCTGCTCGAGCTCGCCAACGGCATGGAGCTCGAGCGCGACCACGCGCTCGACCGCCCGAAGACGGCCGAGGAGCAGGGGATCGAGTACGACCCCGAGGCCGCGCTCCTCGCGGCGGCGAACAAGGAGGAGAAGGCGTCGGGGGAGCTCCTCGGCTCCTTCGAGGCCCTCGAGGCGCAGGCGTCGTTCGACCGGGTGCTGTTCGACGGCGGCGAGTTCGGCACGGGAGCGGACGTCGGCTCCGCCGAGGAGCTCGACTTCCTCGGCCTGCCGGGCCTCCTCGAGGCCGACCAGGTCACCACGCTGCTGCGGCAGCGGCAGGCGCAGCAGGTGCGCGGGCGGGGTGGCGCGACGGCGTCGGAGGCCGCGCTGGAGCAGTCGGAGGCGGAGCACCGCCGGGCCGCCGACCTGCGCAAGGAGCTGTCCAAGCTGGTGTCCGCGTGGGCACGCAAGAGCAGCACGCCGCACGGCTCCGTGCACAACGAGCTGCGACGCCGGTGCGGCGGGCCCGAGGTGCCGCTGGCCACCGCGGACCAGCTCGCCGCGCGCGTCGAGATGGTGCGCGGCTGGTTCGTCGGGAAGCGATAGCCGTACCCCGCTCTTAGCGCAGCACGAGGTCCACGGTGGGGATGGCCGGGTCTCCGGCGGAGAGCCGGCGGCCGCCGCGCGGCAGCTCCGCGCGGGCCTGGAGGTGGTGGCGGGCCGCGTTCTGCACGCCGTAGGCCCCCACCCAGCGGGAGTCCACCGCGCCGTCCACGACGAGCGGCACGAGCAGGCTGCGCACGTCGGGCCGTTCGCCGTCGGCGGTCTCGTCGGCCTGGTCGTCCAGGGCGCCGCCGTCCTCGGGGGACCAGGCCACGACGAGGTCGTCCGGACCGGTGACGAGGACCTCCTCGACAGCGCGCCCGTCGGGCCCGTAGCGGCGCGCCGCTCCCTTGCGTCCGCCCTGGCTGGTCTTGTGCGCGGACGCCTTCGCCACCGGCTGCAGCACGCCGGAGGGGTCGGCGCGGGCGACGAGCTTGTAGACCATGCCGCACGTGGGCGCGCCCGACCCCGTGACGAGCGAGGTGCCGACGCCGTAGACGTCCACCGGCATCGCGGCGAGCCCGGCGATCGCGTGCTCGTCGAGGTCCGACGTCACGACGATCTTCGTGCCGGTGGCGCCCAGCTCGTCGAGCTGGCGCCGGACCTCGACGGCGAGGACGCCGAGGTCGCCGGAGTCGAGGCGGACCGCGCCGAGCGACGTGCCGCCCGCGGCGATGGCGTTCTCGACGCCGCGCCGCACGTCGTAGGTGTCGACCAGCAGGGTGGTGCCCGACCCGAGCGACGCGACCTGCGAGTCGAACGCCGAGCGTTCGTCGTCGTGCAGGAGCGTGAACGAGTGGGCCGCGGTGCCGATGGTGTCGAGGCCGTACCGCATGCCGGCCTCGAGGTTCGAGGTGCCCGCGAACCCGCCGACGACGGCGGCGCGCGCGGCCGCGACGGCGGCCTGCTCGTGCGCGCGCCGGGAGCCCATCTCGAGCACGGGCCGGTCCACGGCGGCGCTGGTCATCCGCGACGCGGCGGACGCGATGGCGGAGTCGTAGTTGAGGATCGACAGGATCAGCGTCTCGAGGAGCACCGCCTCGGCGAACGTGCCCTCGACCTGCAGCACCGGCGAGCCCGGGAAGAAGATCTCGCCCTCGGCGTAGCCCTGGATCGTGCCCGTGAAGCGGTAGCCGCGCAGGAAGTCGAGGGTGCGGTCGTCGACGACGCCCGCGCGCTCGAGGTACGCGAGCTCGGCGTCGCCGAAGCGGAAGTGGGCGAGCGCCTCGAGGATGCGTCCGGTGCCCGCGAGCACGCCGTAGCGGCGACCGGCCGGCAGCCGCCGCGTGAACACCTCGAAGACGCAGTGCCGGTGCGCGGTGCCGTCCGCGAGGGCCGCCTGCAGCATCGTCAGCTCGTACCGGTCGGTGAGGAGGGCGACCGACGGGCGGACGGACGGGAGGGGGGCGGCCGGGACGGCCTGCAGCGACGGGGCGGCGCCGCCCCGGGGCTCGTCGGTCATGGGGACACGGTAGGGCTCCCGCGCTGGTCCGGCAGGGTGAAGCCCGCCAGGCGGACGGTCGACGACCACCGGACGGCTGTGCCTACGCTGGGCGGGTGAACGGGCAGACGACGACGCGGGCGACCACGGTGGCGACCACGGTGGCGACCACGGCGAGGATGGTCGCGGCGACCGAGGTGGAACGCGAGACCCGGGAGGACGCGGCGACGGCCGTCGCGGACCCGTGGGTGACGATCGTGTGGAACGACCCGGTGAACCTCATGTCCTACGTGAGCTACGTCTTCGAGAGCTACTTCGGCTACCCGCCGGCGAAGGCGCAGAAGCTGATGCTCCAGGTGCACCACGACGGGCGCGCCGTGGTGTCGTCCGGCCCGCGCGAGCGCATGGAGGTGGACGTGCAGGCGATGCACGGGTTCGGGCTGTGGGCCACGCTGCGGCAGTCGGGCGCCTCGGACGGCGGCGTCGACCCCGGCGCGTCCGGCGGCGACGGAGGTGCGGCATGACGCCGTTCCGGTCCGCGCCGGCGGGCTACGTCGCCCGGTGGGACGACGTCGAGCGGGAGGTGCTCGGCCGCGTCGCGCGCGACGTCGCGGAGCTGTTGCGCGCCGAGTCGGGGCTGGAGCCCGGGATCGAGGTCGGCGACGGCGTCGCCTTCACGGGCGTCGCGCGGGTGCCGCAGGACCCGGCGGTGCAGCGGCTGCTGCCCGACGCGCACGACGAGGACGCCGACGTCGCCGCCGAGTTCCGGCACCTGACGCAGACGGACCTGGCGGCCGGGAAGGTCTCCCGGCTCGTCGCGTTCGCCGACGCGATCGACTCCCCGGACGTGCTGCCGGACGACCCGCGGGACGGGGCGGAGCTCGTCGTGCCGCGCGAGTCGGCGCAGGACTTCGCGGGGGCGTTGACGGACGTGCGGCTCGTGCTGGCGGAGCGGTTGGGGCTGGTGGACGACGAGGACGTCGAGACGCTGCACGACGACGTCCTGGCCGGCCTCGACGACGAGAACGATGAGAACGACGAGAGCGACGAGGACGACGACGCGCCGGACGAGTACGCCGGCTGGGAGCGGGTCGGGCTGACCGGCCGCGAGCGGCGGTACTGGGGCGGGGTGTTCGTGGCCGCCGGGTTCGCCCAGGAGTCGCTGGTCGACGAGATGCTCGCGGACCTGCGCGCCGGGCGCGCGGGCGGCTGACGGCTGACGGCCGCGGGCGTATCACCGCAGGCCGGGGCGCTGCTGTGGCGGGCGCCACGCCGTGTCGCTGCTCACTCCCCGGGGTCGTGACGGTCCGTCGCGACTAGGCTTCCTCGGGTGAACGACGCCCCCATCGGGATCTTCGACAGCGGCGTCGGCGGGCTGACCGTCGCGCGCTCCATCCTCGACCAGCTGCCCCACGAGCAGGTGCTCTACCTGGGGGACACGGCGAACAGCCCGTACGGGCCGAAGCCGCTCGCCGCCGTGCGCGCGATGGCGCTCGCGGTGATGGACCGGCTCGTCGACGAGGGCGTGAAGATGCTGGTCATCGCCTGCAACTCCGCCACCGCGGTGGCGCTGCCCGACGCCCGCGAGCGGTACACCGTGCGGCGCGGCATCCCCGTCGTCGAGGTGATCCGGCCCGCCGCCCGGCGAGCGGTGCTCACGTCGAGGACCGGGCGCATCGGCGTCATCGGCACCAAGACCACCATCGACTCGCGCGCGTACGACGACGCCTTCCACGTCACGCCGGGGCTGGAGATCACCACCCAGGCGTGCCCGGACTTCGTGCCGCTCGTGGAGCGCGGGCTGACGTCCGGGTCCGAGGTCCTGGAGGTCGCCCACCGCTACCTCGACCCGGTGAAGGCCGCCGGCGTCGACACGCTCGTCCTGGGCTGCACGCACTACCCGCTGCTGGCGGGCGCGGTGTCGTACGTGATGGGCGAGGACGTCACGCTGGTCTCGAGCGCCGAGGAGACGGCCAAGGACGTGTACCGCAACCTCGTGCAGCACGGCCTGGAGCGCTCGCCCGACGCACCCGCGCCGGTGCACCGGTTCCTGGCCACCGGGGAGACGGAGCCGTTCGAGCGGCTCGCGCGCCGGTTCCTGGGGCCGGAGGTGACCCTGGTGGAGGCCGCATGAGGCTCGTGACCGTGGGGGTCTCGGGGTCCTTCCCGGGGCCGGCGTCGCCCGCGTCCGCATACCTGCTGCAGGCGCACGACGGCGAGCGCGAGTGGAACGTCGTGCTCGACCTCGGCAACGGGGCGCTGGGAGCGCTGCAGCGGCACGTCGACCCGCTCGACCTGGACGCCGTCGCGCTGTCCCACCTGCACCCCGACCACTGCGCCGACCTGTCCGGGCTGTACGTGTACCTGCGCTACCACCCGGAGCGGGGCGGTACCCGCACCGGCGTCGGGCGGCGGCTCCCGGTGCTCGGCCCGAGCACGACGGCGGATCGCGCCGCGGCGATGTACGGCCTGGCCGCGGGGGAGTCGATGGACGGCGAGTACGACGTCCGCGCCTGGCAGCCTGGATCGCCGGTGCGCATCGGGCCGTTCGAGCTGGAGCCGTTCGCGGTGTACCACCCGGTCGAGGCGTACGGCGTCCGGGTGACGGGGCCGTCGTCGGTGCGCGCGGGGGAGCGGGTCACCCTCGTCTACTCCGGGGACACGGACGCGTGCGACGGCCTGGTCGCGGGGGCCCGCGGGGCCGACCTGTTCCTGTGCGAGGCGGCGTTCCAGGAGGGGCGCGACGACGGCGTCGAGCGCGGCATCCACCTCACCGGCCGGCGGGCGGGCGAGGCCGCCGCGGCCGCCGGCGTGCGGAGCCTGCTGCTCACGCACCTGCCGGTGTGGAACGCGCCGGACGTCGCCGTGGCCGAGGCCCGGTCGGCCTACGAGGGGCCCGTCGCGGTCGCGACGGCCGGCGGGGTGCACGAGCTGTGAGCGGTAGCCTCGGCCCCGTGAACTCCGCCCCCGCCTCCTCATCGACCCCGACGTCGCCGGCGGCCCGGCCCGCCTGGCCCGCCGTCGTCTGCGACCTCGTGTGCGTGGTGGTCTTCACCGTGGTGGGGACCGTCAACCACGCGACGTCGGGGGACCTGGGGCACGTCGCCCTGGTGGGCCTGCCGTTCGTCGTGGGGCTCGCCGTCGGCTGGCTCGCGACGCGCGCGTGGCGAGCCCCCGCGCAGGTGTGGCCCACCGGCGTGGCGGTGTGGTTCGCCACCGTCGTCCTGGGCCTGGCGTTGCGACCCGTGCTCGGCATCGGCGGTGTGGAGGTCTCGTTCGCGATCGTCACCTCCCTCTTCCTCGGCGCGACGATGCTGGGCTGGCGCGCCCTCGCCTCCTTCGCCGCCCGCCGTCGAGCCTCGCCCTGACGTTGTGGGTGGGATTCTGGCCCTGATTAGCGCCGAATAAGGGCCAGAAACACAACCACAACGAGTGAGT
>NZ_JBHVBO010000078.1:0-17877 GCF_042668085.1 Isoptericola sp. NPDC057391
CCGTCGCGGCACGGGGTCGCTTCCCCCGACGGATCGCGTGCTCGAAGGCATGGAGAGCGCGGGTCAGTCGAAGGTGTCGTGCAGGACGACGCCGTCGCGCACCGTCTGCAGGCACACGGGGTCGGGCTCGCCCTCGGACAGGTCGGGCAGCAGCGGTTGGCCGGCGCGCGCCTCGGGGTTCCACGCCGACAGGCGGTCCCCCGGGGCCTGCACGGACAGGGTGTCCGCCCGCCAGACCGCCAGGTGCGCGGGCGCCCCGACGCGCAGCTCGCCCGCCCCGGTGTGGTCCAGGCCGGCGAGCCGCCACCCGCCGCGGGTGTGGGCGCGGAACGCGGCCCGCGCGGAGATGCGCTGCATGGCGTCCTCGTGGGTGAGGGTGGCGCGCACCGCCTGCCACGGGTCCAGCGGGGTGACGGGGGTGTCCGAGCCGAACGCGAGCGGCACGCCCGCTCCGGCGAGGTCGGCGAACGGCGACAGGGTCGACGCGCGCCCCGGGCCCAGTCGGGCGGCGTACATACCGTGGCTTCCACCCCAGGCGGCGTCGAACGCGGGCTGCACCGACAGCGCCACCCCGTACAGCAGCAGTGCGGCCAGGGCGGACGCGTCGACGAACAGGGCGTGCTCGAGGCGGTGGTGGCCCGAGCGCAGCAGGCTCGCGCCGTGCTCGGTGGCGGCCAGCTCGAGCCCGTGGACCACCTCGTCCATGGCGCGGTCGCCGATGACGTGGAACCCGCCCTGCGTGCCGGCGGCGGAGCAGGCGGCCAGGTGGGCGGCGATGTCCTCGGCGGTGAGGAAGAGGCGGCCCGTGGGCTCGGCGCCGCCCGGCGCGGCGAGCAGGTCGCTGTACGGGTGGCGCAGCGCCGCGGTGCGGGAGCCGATCGACCCGTCCGCGCACAGGTCGCCGGCGATGCCGGTGAGGAAGGGCAGCTCGGCGAGCATCTGCCGGGCGTCGTCCGCCGTCGCGCACAGCTCGCCCCGGTACGCCACGACGTGCGGCAGCGCCCCCGCCGGGTCCGCGGTGAGCGCGACGAGCTCCGCGAGCCCCTCGCGGGTGTCCATGTTCGGCTCGGACATCTCGTGCACGCCGACGATGCCGCGGGCCGCGGCGTCCGCGAGGGCCCGCCGGTACGCGCGGGTGCGGCGCGCGGGCGAGACCTGTCGCACGGCGTCGGCCGCGGCGTGGTGGGCGTCGGAGGTGACCATGCCGGACGCCTCCCAGCCCGGGATGCGGTCGATGCCCGCCGCGCGGGCGAAGGACCCGGACACGACGGCGGAGTGGCCGTCGACCCGCGCCGCGTACACGCGGCGACCGCCGCACGCGGCGTCGACCTCGTCCGCCGTGGGGGCGCGCCGCTCGGGCCAGGTCTGCTCGTCCCACCCGAACGCGAGCAGCACCTCCTCGCCGCCCGGGTCGGCGGCGTCGAGCTCGCGCGCGCCGCGGGCGAGGGCGTCCAGCGCCGCGGCGAGCGACGTCACCCCGCCGGCGGCGGTGAGGTCGACGGACTCGGCCGCGAGGCCCGTCTCGAGCAGGTGGACGTGCGCGTCGACGAACCCGGGCGCCACGAGCGCGCCGTCCAGGTCGATCACGCGGTCGGCGCGGGCCGCGAGCCCGGCGGCGGTGTCCTCCGCGCCGAGCCAGGTCACGACGCCGTCGTCGACCAGCAGGGCCTCGGCGAACGGGTCGGCGGGCGAGTGGACGACTCCGTTGCGGTACAGGGTGGACGTCACGGCCTGCACTCTATGGCACCGCCGCGCGCGGGTGCCCACCACACCCCCACACCGGCCGCACGGATTCCTCACATGTGGCCGCCGCCACCCGGGCGGCGTCGGCGCGCGAGACGGTCCGCACGCGCGCCGGCGCCGTCACACGCTGGAGTAGGCGACGACGCCGCGCAGCACCGCGGTCTGCGCCTTGCGGGCCGTGGCCCGCAGCGCGGGGCGCGGGGCGGCCTTCGCCAGCTGGTCCAGCACGTCGAGCACCTGCTTGCACCAGCGCACGAAGTCGCCCGCCGCCACGTCCGTGCCGCGCAGCACCGCGTCGAGGTTCTTGCCCGACGCCCACCGGTGCACCGGCGCCACCAGGCCCAGGTCCAGCGGACCCGTCGCCTCCAGGCGGTGCTCCGCCTCCAGGTCGGTCACCTCCGACCAGGCCCGCGTCGTGGCGTCCAGCGCCTGCGCGAGCCGCCCGTGCGGCCCGCCCGGCACGAACGGCTCCGACGCCTCTTCGCGGCGCCCCGAGTACACGACCGTGGACACGGCGGCTGCCAGTCCGGGCGCGTCCAGGTCGTCCCAGATGCCGCGGCGCAGGCACTCCGCGAGCAGCAGGTCGTCCTCCGCGTACAGGCGGCCCAGCCACCGGCCGTCGTCGGTGACCGCGAGCGTCCCCGGCGCCGCGGCGCCGCTCTCCGGCGAGGTCGAGGCCCCGTCGGTGCGCGCCAGGTAGCCGAGCCTCGTCAGCACGTCGCAGGTGCGGTCGAACGTGCGCGCGATCGACCCCGTGCGCCCCTCGACCCGGCGCACCAGCTGCTCGTGCTCGGCGCGCAGCCGCTCCCACCGCTCCGCCCAGCGCGCGTGGTCGTCGCGGTCCGGGCATGCGTGGCAGGGGTGGGCGCGCAGCGCCGCGCGCAGGCGCTGCAGCTCGGCGTCGGACGCCGCGTCCGAGCGACGCCCGCCCGGGCCGCCGGCAGGGGCCCCGCGCCGGCCGCCGCGACCGGGGTGCCGCCCGGAGCCGCCGTCGCCGGAGAACGCCCCGAGCGCGTTGCGCAGGCTCGAGGCGAGGTCGCGCCGCTGGTCGGGGCGGCGCGGGTTGAACCCCTTGGGGATGCGCACCGTCGCCACCACCTGCACGCCGCCCGGCGCGTCCGCGAGGGTGAGCTTCTTGACCTGCTTCTCCTGGGTGAGCACGGTCGGCCGCGGCCCGTCGAAGCCGCGGTCGTCGCGGCCCGGGTCCAGGACGACGACGTAGCCGCGCCGCCGCCCGGACGGCACCTCGACGACGTCGCCGCGGCGCAGCTTCTCGAAGGACGCGACCGCGTCGGCGCGCCGGGCCCCCGACGCGGCCCGCGACAGCTCCTTCTCGCGGTCCTTGATGGCCCGCCGCAGCCCCATGTACTCGGCGAAGTCGCCCCGGTCGCAGGCCATCGCCTCGGCGTAGCCCTCCATGGCCTCCGCGTGCGCCTGCGCCTGCTTGGCCAGGCCCACCACGCCCCGGTCGGCCTGGAACTGCGCGAAGCTCGTCTCCAGCACGTCGCGCGCCCGCTCCCGGCCCACCTGCCCCACCAGGTTGACCGCCATGTTGTACGTGGGCCGGAAGCTGGAGCGCAGCGGGTACAGGCGCTTGGACGCGAGCCCCGCCAGCGCCACCGGGTCCAGGCCCGTGTGATCGACGACGACGGCGTGCCCCTCGACGTCGATCCCCCGCCGCCCGGCCCGCCCGGTCAGCTGGGTGTACTCCCCCGGCGTCACCGGCTGGTGCGCGGTCCCGTCCCACTTCACCAGCTTCTCCAGCACCACCGACCGGGCCGGCATGTTGATGCCCAGCGCCAGCGTCTCGGTCGCGAAGACGACCTTCACCAGGCCGCGGGAGAACAGCTCCTCCACCGTCTCCTTGAACACCGGCAGCATGCCCGCGTGGTGCGCCGCGATCCCGCGCGACAGCGACTCGGCCCACGCCCAGTACCCGAGCACGTCGAGGTCCTCGGTGGGGATCGTGGCGGTGCGCTCCTCCACGACGCGCCGGATCTGCGCCTCCTCCTCCCCGTTCGTCAGCCGCAGGCCCGCGCGCAGGCACTGCTGCACGGCCCCGTCGCAGCCGGCGCGGGAGAAGATGAAGTAGATCGCGGGCAGCAGGGCGTCCGCGTCCAGGGAGTCCACGACGGCGAACCGCGGCGGCGTGCGGCGGTGCGCCACCGGCCCGCCGGCGCCCGGCCGGTTCCCGCCACGGCCCCGGTACCCACGGTCGCCCCGCCCCCGGTGCCCGTGCCGGCCGTGGCCGGACTCCGCCCGCGCGGACACGCGGAACATCGCCTGCAGGTCGGGGTTGATCGGCGGGTTCGTGCCCGGGTCGGTCGGGTCCACGTGCCCCGCGTACAGGTCCATGAGGCGCGGCACCCCGCGGGGTTCCGGGGCCGAGACGACCACGTGCTGCCACAGCGGCACCGGCCGGCGCTCGCTGACCACCACGGCCGTGTCGCCGCGCACGGTGGCGAGCCAGTCGCCGAACTCCTCCGCGTTGGACACCGTCGCGGACAGGGACACGAGCTGGACGTGGTCGGGCAGGTGGATGATCACCTCCTCCCACACCGGGCCGCGGAACCGGTCCGCGAGGTAGTGCACCTCGTCCATGACGACGTACGCGAGCCCGTCGAGGGCGGACGACCCGGCGTAGAGCATGTTCCGCAGCACCTCGGTGGTCATCACGACCACCGGCGCGCCGGCGTTGATGGACGTGTCCCCGGTGAGCAGGCCGACGTTCGCGGCGCCGTGCCGGGCGACGAGGTCGGTGTACTTCTGGTTGCTCAGCGCCTTGATCGGGGTCGTGTAGAACGCCTTGCCGCCGCGCGCGAGCGCGAGGTGGACGGCGAACTCCCCCACCACCGTCTTGCCGGCGCCGGTGGGCGCAGCGACCAGCACCCCGCGCCCCTCCTCGAGCGCGACGCACGCGTCCACCTGGAACGGGTCGAGCTCGAACCCCACCACCTGGCGGAACAGCCGCAGCTCGCCCTCGGCGTCGGCCCGGTCGCGTGCGCTGCGCGCCCGCGACGCGGCGTACCGCTCGGCGGGGCTGAGGTCGTCGGTACCGGGAGCGGTGCCGTCGGGAGAGCCGGCGCGCGAGCCGGAGCCGGGACGGGAACGGGGAGCCATGCCGTCAGCCTAGGTGCCGTGGCCGCGCGTGCCGTGCGCGACCCCCCTGACCAGCGCCTCAGCGGCGCGTCAGCGCGGTTCCACCAGCACCTGCAGGGCGCGCGCCCGTGCCTCGACGCGCAGCGGAAGGGTGCCCAGCCGCTCGCCGTCCGCGTGCGCGACGGGCAGGGGCCGCTCGCCCGCGACCCACGCGTCGGGGCCGGGCTCGATCGTCACGGCCCGCGCCCGCACGACGTGCACCTTGCGGCGGCGCACGTGCCCGCCGGTGAACATGCTCGGGAAGACGGCGACGGCGCCCGCCCTGGACAGGTCGGTGGCGACCAGCACGTCGAGCAGGCCGTCGTCGAGGGACGCCGCCGGCGCGACGCGGATGCCGCCGCCGATCTGCGGCCCGTTCGCCGCGGTGACCAGGGCGGCGCGGCCCGTCCACGTCGCGGCGCCGGCGGGACCGGGGCGCAGGCGCAGCGTGGCGCTCCCGTCCGCGGCGGGCCGGTCGTCGACGCCGTCGAACGTGAGCCGGTACGACCAGGGGCGGTAGCGCACCAGCTCGAGCGCGGCGGCCACGGTGTAGCGGGCGCTGCCGCGCGGGTGCCGCAGCAGGTTGGCGCGCGCGTTCACCGCGGCGTCGAGCCCGCCCGAGACGGCGCCGGCGACCCACCGCGGGCCGCCGGCGAGCCCGGGCCCGGTGACGAGCGCCGCGTCCACGGCTCGTCGCCCGGCGGCTCCGGCCTCCAGCGCCCGGCACAGCGCGGCGCCCGCCGCCGCGGGGTCGCGCACGGGCAGCCCGAGCGTGGCGGCGAAGTCGTTGCCGGTGCCCACCGGCACGATGCCGAGCGGGACGTCGGTGCCGGCGACGGCCTGGGCGCCGAGGTGCACCATCCCGTCGCCGCCCACGACGACGAGCGCGTCGACGGGCCCGTGCGAGGTGCCGGGCCCGACCGTGCCGTCCACGGCGGCGCGCGCCCGGGCGAGGGCGGCGTCCGCGTCGGCGCCGGTCAGGTCGACGACGTCGTGCCCCGCCCGGCGCAGCCCGGCCAGCACCCCCTCGCCGGCGTACGCGGCGCGCCCCTTGCCCGCGGTCGGGTTCACGACCACGCCGAGGCGCAGCGGGCGGCTCTCTCCGGGGCGGGCTCGCTCGGACCGGCCCCGCTCAGACAGTGGGGGCGACCCTGCGCTTGTCGACGCGCCGGTCGTGCAGGACGCACAACCCGAGCGCGCCGAAGTACAGCACGCAGATCGGCAGGGCCACGAAGATCATCGTCAGCGCGTCGGGGGTCGGCGTCATCACGGCCGCGAACACGAACGCGACGAGCACCGCCCATCGCCAGCCCTTGGCGAGGGTCTCGTGGCGCAGCACCCCGGCCATGTTCAGGCCGACGAGGAACACCGGCGACACGAACGCGATGCCGAACGCCAGCACGAGGCGCATGACGAAGCTCAGGTAGCCCTGCGCGTCGGTGAAGTTCACCGCCCCGTCGGGGACGAACCCGGCGAGGATGTCGACGGCGTGCGGCAGCACCCACCAGGCCAGGGCCGCCCCGCCGAGGAAGAGCGGCACCGCGGCGCCGAGGAACCCGTAGGCGTACCCCTTCTCCCGCTTCGTCAGGCCGGGGGTCACGAAGGCCCACAGCTGGTAGAGCCACCACGGGCACGTCACGATGACGCCGAGGAAGAGCGAGACCTTGACCTTCATGTCGAGCGCCGACGCCATGCCCGTGAAGTTCAGGGCGATCGTCTTGCCCTGCTCCTCCGCGGCCGCCGACAGGGGCGCCTGGAGCGCGGCGAGCAGCGGTTCGTACAGGACCCATCCGGCGGCCGCACCCACGACGAGGCCGCACGCGGCGAGGAAGAGCCGCTTGCGCAGCTCCAGCAGGTGCTCGCGCAGGGGCATGCGCCCCTCGGGGTCCCGGGTGTTTCCGGGCACCGACTACGCCCGCGGCTGCTTCGGGTCGACGAGACCCGGGATCTGCTCGCCGTCGCCCGTGCCCGTGCTCGTGGCATTCGTCGACGTCGACGTCGACGAGGACGTGCTGCCGGCGGGCGGCGTCGTGGTGTCGGCCGGCGGCTCGTTCGAGTCGTTGAGCTTGCCGTCGTCCGTGAGGTCCTTGACCTCCTTCTTGAAGATCTTCAGCGACTGGCCGACGCTGCGCGCCAGGTCAGGGAGCCTGCGCGCCCCGAACAGCAGCAGGATCACGACCACCAGCACGATGATGTGCCAGGGCTTGAGCATGCCCATGAGAATGGCTCCTCGTTCTCGTCCGCCCGTGGGCGGGGTGTGTCGGGGTCAACCCTAGTGGGTTCCCGGTGCCGTGCAGGTGACGTTCGGGTGACGACACCGTCGGACCGGCGTGCCGGGAGACTCTCCGGCCAGGACGGGAAGCCCTTGCACCCGCGAGCGGACCGTCACCCACGGCGTCTCCGTGCATGCCTCCACGGTGGCGTCGTGCCCGCCGACCCGGTGCGCGGGGGCTACCGCCTCCGTGCGGGCGTGCGGGCCCGCAGGTCGGCGTGCGCCGCCTTGTCGGCGGTGCGCGCGGCGAGCCAGCCCTCGGTCTGCCAGCGGCGCCACGTCGCGGACTGGCGCTCGCGGCGGACGGCGGCCCGCTCGGCCCTGAGGCGGCGGCGCTCGGCGACGCGCTCGCGCAGCACGACGGGGTCGTCGAAGAGGGTGGGCGAGGTGTCGGCGCGGTGCGCCTCCGCCTCGGCGACGGCGGCGGAGATGCGCTCGGTCGCGGAGCCGAGCACCTCCCCGGCGCGGGACGCCTCCCGCAGGGCGCGCATCCCCGCGCGCCACAGGTGTCGTCCCAGGAAGAACGCGCCCACGAGGGTCGCGACGACGAGCCCCGCCCAGATCCAGCCCCACATGCCGGTCAGCCTACGGTCTCGTCGGTGGTCTGGCGGGTGGTCGGGTCGGTGGTCTCGTCGGCGCCGGTCGAGGAGTACGCGGCGAGCGCGGCACGGGCGGACTGCGCGACGTCGTGCGCCACGTCGGGCGGGTCGACAGCGACGACGTCGGGCGCGTTGGCGAGCAGCAGGCGCCGCAGCCAGGCCGGGTTCGTGACCCGCAGGCGCACCTCGACGGTGCCGTCGGGCAGGTCGCGCACGGACTCGGCGGGCACCTCCTCGGCGACCCACCGGGCCGCGGACGCGAGCCGCAGCGTGGCCGCGGGCGCACCGCGGTGCGCGACGGACGCCCACACGTCGGCGCCCAGGTCGCCCGCGACGGCGACGTCGCGCTCGGCGACCGGCTCGTCCAGCACCCGCGCGTCGAGGATGCGGTCCACCCGGAAGGTGCGGCGGCCGTCCACCCGCAGGCACCAGCCGACGAGGTACATGGCACCGTCCTGGGTGAGCAGGCGCAGCGGGTCGACGTCGCGCTCGGTGGTGACGTCGGCCGCGTTGACGTAGCGCAGGTGCAGGCGGCGGCCCTCGGCGAGCGCGGAGGTGACGGCGGCGACCACCTGCGGGTCGCCCTCGCCCTCGAGCTGCACGTCGACGGCCCCCGCGGCCTCGCCGGTCGCGGCGGTCAGCTTGTCCAGGGCGGAGGCGACGACGGCGGCCCGGCGCCGGTCCGCCTGCACCGCGGGCGAGGCGTGCATCGCGCGCAGCGCGGCGACGAGCGCCACCGCCTCCCGGGTGCCGAGCCGCAGCGGCCGGGTCATGCCGCGCGCCTGGGTCAGCGTGACGACGCCGTCCTCGAGGGAGAACGCGTCGAAGTCGATGAGGTCGTCCGGCATGTACCCGGGGGTGCCGGACACCCACAGGGCGTCCACGTCCTCACGCACCTGCCGTGGTGTGACCCCGAACCGGTCCGCGAGCTCCTCCACCCGCACCGGTCCCGCGCCGTCGAGGAACGCCACCAGCCCCAGCAGCCGCACCAGCCGGTCGTCGGCCCGCTCAGCCATGCGTCACCTCCCCCGTCGTCTCCCCCGTCGTCCGCTCCGCCGTGCCCTCGCCCGCGGCGTCGAGCCCTGCGGCGGCCTCCAGGCGGCGCAGCACGTCCGCGCGCAGCTGCGCCGGCTCGAGTACCACGACCGCCGGCCCGTACCCCGCCACCTCGTCCGCGAACGCCGACAGGCTGCGGAACTCCACCTCCAGCAGGTCCCGACCGTCGCGCCGCCCGGCCCGCCGGCCGCCGTCCCCGGGGTCACCGCCGTCGGCCGCGGGCACCGCGCGGGCCCGCAGCGCCTGCGCCCGCTCCGGCACCACCGCCAGCCGCGCCCGCTGCAGCGCACCGACCCGCTCGCCGAGCATGGCGTCCACGTCCACCGCGTCGGGCACGTCGAACGCGCCCGGCTGCGACCCCACCCGCACCTTGCCCGAGATCCGCGACAGCCGGAACACCCGCGCCGCTCCCCGCGCCCGGTCGAAGCCCACCAGGTACCAGCCGCTGCCCCGCGCCGCGATACGCCACGGCTCCACGTGCCGCGTCAGCTCCTGCCCCGTGCTCGCGGCCCGGTACCGGAACGACACGTCCCGCCGCTCCGAGACCGCCTCCAGCAGCGGCACGTACGCGTCACCCGCCGCCCGCACCCGCGGCGCCAGCCCGGCCACCGCGTCCACGGCGACCTCCCCGGCGCCCGCCGCCCGCAGCTTCGTCATCGCGCGCGACATGTCCGTGCGCAGCGTCTTGTCCGACCACAGCTGCGCCGCCAGCGCCACCACGCCCAGCTCCGCCGGCGTCAGGTCCACCGCACCCAGCGCGTACGCGTCGTTGTCGATCCGGTACCCGACCTCGTCGCTGTGCCCCCCGCCGTCCACCGTGACGATCGGGATGCCCAGCGCCCGCAACGTGTCCTTGTCCCGCTCGAACATCCGCTCGAACGCCTCCGTCGACGGCGCGTCCCCGTACCCCGCCACCCCCGCGCGCACCTGCTGCTTCGTCATCGACGCGCTCGTGTTCACCAGCGCGATCACGAGGTTCAGGAGACGCTCGGCCGGCGGGGTGCCCCGCGACGACGGCGCGGGATCGACGGGCGTGGCAGCCGGGTCCACGGGGTTCGCAGGCATCGGCACCAACTTAGTCGCCGGTAGCCTCTCGTGGGTGACGACAGCGCCGAACCAGCCCCAGCCCCGCACCCCCAGCGACCGGCACGACACGCCCGCCGTCACCTCGCACGTGACGTGGCGCACCGGCACCGTCACCACCCGCGGCGCCACCTGGACCGGCGCCCGCGAGGTCACCCTCCGCCTCGACACCCCCCTGCCCTCGCGCGACCTCACGACCGCGCCCTGGGAGGTCCGCGGCCTCGCCTACACCGCCCTCGTCGGCGACCCCGACGTCGGCGACCGCCTCCTGCTCAACGTCTCCGCCCTCGCCCGCGGCCTCGGCACCGGCGGGTACGCCCTCGTCGTCGGCCCCGCCGGCGACGCCACCGCCCTGCCCGCCGACCCCCACGCCGGCCCCGGCCACCTCGTCAAGGCCCGCTACACCCCCCTGCAAGCCATGGTCCTCGGCGTCGACGAGCAGGAGTCCACCCACCACGACGCCCTCCGCGACGCCGACGACCTCGCCGGCCTCCCCGTCGTCGTCGCCGACCTGCACTCCGCCCTGCCCGCCGTCGTCGCCGGCGCCCGCCACGCCGCCGACCTCGCCGGACGACCCCACCCCCACGTCGCCTACGTCATGACCGACGGCGGCGCCCTGCCCGCCGCCTTCTCCCGCACCGTCGCCACCCTGCGCGACGCCGGCTGGCTCGACACCACCATCACCGTCGGACAGGCGTTCGGCGGCGACCTCGAGGCCGTCACCGTGCACACCGGCCTCCTCGCCGCCCGCCACGTCGCCGGCGCCGACCTCGTCGTGGTCACCCAGGGACCCGGCAACCTCGGCACCGGCACCCGGTGGGGCTTCTCCGGCGTCGCCGCCGGAGAAGCCGTCAACGCCGCCGCCACCCTCGGCGGACGCCCCGTCGCCTCCCTGCGCGTCTCCGGAGCCGACCCCCGCGACCGCCACCGCGGCGTCTCCCACCACAGCCTCACCGCCTACGGGCGCGTGGCGCTCGCGGCCGCCGACGTCCCGGTCCCGGCCCCCACCGACGACCTCGAGGCCCTGCCCGCCTGGGGTGCCGCGCTCACCCGCCGGGTCCACGACCAGGCCGCCGCCCTCGCCGAAGGCCCCGCCCACCACCGCGTCCTCGACCTCCCCGCCGACGCCGCCCTCCTCGACGCCCTGCGCGGCTCCCCTGCCCGCCTGTCCACCATGGGCCGCTCCCTCGACGGCGACCCCGCGTCCTTCGTCGCCGCCGCCGTCGCCGGCGTCCACGCCACCCGGCTCGCCCACGACCAGCCCCGCACCGCAACCCCTGCCGAGCACCCCACCGAGCGCCCCACCCGATAGCGTCAGCGCATGGCCCCACCGACGCGGACCCGGCGCGACACCGCACGTCGCGCCGTCCTCGCACCCCTCGCCGGGGCCGCCCTCGCCCTCCTCGTCGTGCTCGGCGCCGCCACCGCCACCCCCTGGCAGCTCCGCGTCCCCCGCTTCGCCGTCCCCGACCCCCCTGCCTCCGACCCCGTCCAGCCCCAGCGCCCCGACGAGATCGTCCCCGCCGACCAGCCCCCGCCCTCCGACGACGTCGTCACCTGGATCGTCGTCGCGCTCTCCGTCGCCGGCGCCGCCCTCGTCGCCGTCCTCCTCTGGCTCCTCGCCCGCCGCGTCGTCCGCGCCCTCGCCACCCCCGAGGACGACGACGGCGACGACCTCGCGCCCGGCCACGCCACCACCGCTCCCGCGGCCGACCTCCCCCTGCCCGAGCTCCAGGACGCCGTCGCCACCGCCCTCACCCGCATCGACGGCGCCGCCACCCCCCACGACGCCGTCGTCGCCGCCTGGGTCGCCCTCGAGGACGCCGCCGCCCGCCACGGCACCCGCCGCGACCCCGCGCAGACCCCCACCGAGTTCACCACCCGCCTCCTCACCGGCAACCGCGACGACGGCCGCACCGTCCCCGCCCCCGACGTCGACACCCTCCGCCGCCTCTACCAGCAGGCCCGCTTCACCGACCGCCCCGTCCACCCCGACGCCGTCGACGCCGCCCGCACCGCCCTCGCCCACATCGCCCGCGCCCTCGACCCCGCCCGTCACCCATGACCCGCACCCGACCACCGCGCGCCACGACCCTGCGCGCCCTGCTCACCGTCGGCCTCCCGGCGCTCGCGGCCTGCGCGGCGCTGACCCTCACCGGCGTGCTCGACCTGCTGCACGCCGCCCTGCTCGTCGTCGTGGTCGCCACGGCGATCGCACTGTGGCGACGCCTCGACGACGGCGACGAGGCTCCCTGGCCGGACGTCTCTCGGGACCGTCGTGACGGCGCGCGCAACGACGTCAGCGAGCTGGGCTGGGCCACGTTCACCCGCAGCGGCGCCGTGGGCGACCGCGTGCTGGGCCGGGTGCGGGACCTCGCGGCGGCGCGTCTCGCCGAGCAGGGCGTCGACCTCGCCGCCCCCGACGGCCCGGAGGCCGCCGCGCGCCTCCTCGGCCCCGACGTCGTCGACGGGCTCGTCGGCCGCCGCCCCGTGAGCCGGGTCGAGGTGCACCGCTGGCTCGACGCGATCGACACCGTGCCGGCGGCCCCACCGCAGTCCGGACCGTCACCCTCCCCGTCCCCCGACCGACCCGCAGGAAGGCCCACGAGATGACCGTCGACCCGCCCGCCGGACCCATGGCGAAGATCCCGGCGCACCCCCTGCCCGTCACCGAGGTCGCGGCCCTGGGCCGGCGCGTCCTGGACGAGGTCGGCACGGCCGTCGTCGGCATGCGTGACACGCTCGAGCTCGCCCTGGCCACCGTGCTCGCGGGCGGGCACGTGCTCTTCGAGGACGTGCCGGGGCTCGGCAAGACGCTCGCCGCCCGCTCGCTGGCCACGGCCCTCGGCCTCGACTTCGCGCGCCTCCAGTGCACCCCCGACCTGCTGCCCAGCGACATCACCGGCTCGTCCGTGTTCGACCCGGCGAGCCGCGAGTTCGTCTTCCGGCCCGGCCCCGTGTTCACGGGGCTCTTCCTCGCCGACGAGGTCAACCGCACCCCACCGAAGACGCAGTCCGCGCTGCTCGAGGCGATGGCCGAGCGCCAGGTCTCGGTGGACGGCGCCAGCCGGCCGCTGCCGCGCCCGTTCCACGTCATGGCCACCTCCAACCCCGTGGAGTACGAGGGCACCTACCCGCTCCCGGAGGCCCAGCTCGACCGGTTCATGGTCCGCCTCGAGGTCGGCTACCCCGACCGGGCCCAGGAACGGGACGTGCTGCTGCGCCGCGTCGCCCGGCGCCAGGAGGCGGCACCCGTGCGCCCCGTCGTCGACGCCCCGACCGTCCTCGCCATGCAGGCCGGCGTCGAGACGACCGAGGTGGACCCGGACGTCGCCGGCTACTGCGTCGACCTCGCCGCCGCCACGCGCACCCACGGGGCGCTCGAGGTGGGCGCCTCGCCCCGCGGGTCGCAGAACCTCCTGCTGCTGGCCCGCGCGGTCGCCGTGCTCGAAGGCCGCGACTTCGTGCTGCCGGAGGACGTCAAGCGGGTGGCGGTCCCCGTGCTCGCGCACCGCCTCACCCTCACGCCGACGGCGTGGGCGTCGGCGGTCCGGGCCCAGGACGTCGTCACCGAGCTCCTCGCCGCGGTGCCCGGGCCCGCCACGGTGGGCCGGCGGGGGTGACGTGCGCATGAGCGTGCCCGCCACCCGGGGCGGGGTCCCCGCGGTCTGGCGCCGCAGCCCGCAGGCCGCCGCCGGGCTCGGCGCCGGCGTGCTCGTGCTCGGCCTGGGCCTGCTCGCCGGCCGGGCCGACGTCGCGCTGCTCGGCGTGGCCCCGCTCCTCGGCGCGCTGTGGGCCGGCCGCCCGGGGGCATGGCGCTCGGGGGCGCCGCAGCGGGGCACCGGCGTCGCGCTCGACCCGACCTCCGCCGCCGCCGCGCCCGGCGAGCTCACCGCCGTCCTGCGCCTGGACCCGGCACCCGGGACGGAGCTGCTGCACGCCCGCGTCTCCGCGCCCGGGCACCGCACGGCCGGCGTCGTGGTCGCCGCCGGCCCGCGCGACCTGCCCCTCACCCTGAGCACCGTGCGCACCGGCCCGCAGCGCACCTTCCACGTGGACGCGCGCGGCTACGGCGCCGGCGGGGCGGCGACCGAGGACCCGGTCTCCGTGACCGCGCCCGAGCGGCTGGTGCTCCCCACCGCGATGCCGCTCGGGCGCGTGCCCGTGCCCCGGCGCCTGCGGGGGCTCACGGGCCCGCACACGTCCCGGCGGCTCGGGGACGGCGACGAGCTGCGCGACGTGCACCCCTTCGCGCCCGGCGACCGGCTGCGCCGCATCGACTGGCACACCACCGCCCGGCGCTCGCCCGACCTCGCGACGCTGTACGTCCGGCGCACCTACGCCACCGCCGAGGCGACCGCGGTGCTCGTCGTCGACTCGCGCGACGACGTCGGCCCCGACCTGCGCACCTGGCGCGGCACCGGGCCGCAGCGCGTCGACGAGCCGACGTCCCTCGACCTCGCCCGGCACGCCGCCGCGTCGGTGGCCGGGGCGCTCGTCGCCGCCGGCGACCGGGTCGGCGTGGACGACCTCGGCCGGCGCCGCCGCCCGCTCCCGCCCGCCGCGGGCCGCCGACACCTGCGCCGCGTGCTGCACGCGCTCGCGCTGAGCAGCCCGGTCGGCGCCCCCGAACGCCGGCTGCGTGCGCCGCAGGTGCCCGCGGACGCCGTCGTGTACCTGTTCAGCACGGTGCTCGACGACGAGCCGCTCGCCCTCGTGCGGGCGTGGCGCGCCGTCGGGCACCCCGTCGTCCTGGTCGACACGCTGCCCGACGTGCGCGGGGCGCGCGAGGAGCACATGCGGCTCGCCTGGCGCGTCACCCGGGCCGAGCGCGACGACCGGCTGCGCCGCATGGCGGCCGAGGGCGTGCCCGTCGTGCGCTGGGCCGGCGACGCACGCCAGGAGGCCGCCCTCCGGTTCGAGGCCTTCGTCCGCGCGGAGGAGCGCCACCGGCGCGGGGCGGTGGGGGCACGATGAGGCGCCCCCTGGCCGCCCGGCTCCGCGCCTGGTGGCGGTCGCGGTACGAGACGGGGCGCCCGCTCCCGGTCGTCCGCGTCGAGGTCGGGCGCAGCCTGCCCGGCGTGGCGCTCCGCACCGCGTTCGTCGTCGCCGTGGCCGCGCTCGTGGTCGCGGCCGGCGTGCGGACGGACCTGATCACCGAGCTGGTTCTCGTGCTCGCGGGCCTCGTCGCCGTCTGGGCCGCGGTCCGCCCGGGACCGGGCCCCGCGCACGTCGCCCTCGTGACCGCGGCCCTCGAGCTGCTCGGCTCCGACGCCGCGCCGTTCGACCCGGCGGTGCTGTGGCTCGCCCCGCTCGGCTACGTCGCGACCCGGCTCGGGTGGTGGGCGTCGCACACGGCTGCGACGGACCGCGTGGAGCTCGAAGCGCTGCGCCACGGGCTGGCGCGCGACGGCGTCGTCGTCGCGGTCGCCCTCGCCGTCGGGGGCGCCGCCTGGGCGCTCTCGGGCCGCCCGGTGTCCTGGCTCGTGGCCCTCGGGGTCGTGGCCCTGGCCGCGCTCGCGTGGATGGCCGTCCGGCGTGACGATGGCGAGGCGCGCTGACCTCACGGCCGCGCCGAGACGACGAGGACGGAGACCCCCCGATGGCTGACCGCAACACCCCGCGCTACACGGTGCCCTCGCTCACCCCCCAGCAGGGAGCGAAGGTGGCCACCATCCTGCAGGAGCGGCTCAACTCCCTGACCGACCTCCACCTGACCCTCAAGCACGTGCACTGGAACGTCGTCGGCCCGCACTTCATCGCGGTGCACGAGATGCTCGACCCGCAGGTCGACGCCGTCCGCGCCATGACCGACGCGGTCGCGGAGCGCATCGCGACCCTCGGCGCCTCCCCCGTGGGCACCCCGGGCGCGCTCGTCGCCGCGCGCACCTGGGACGACTACGCGCTCCATCGCGCCTCCGCGATCGAGCACCTGGGCGCCCTCGACGAGGTCTACCAGGGCGTGATCACCGCGCACCGCAAGGCCGCGAAGGACACCGAGTCCCTCGACGACGTGACGAACGACCTCCTCATAGGTCACCTGCACGAGCTCGAGCTCTTCCACTGGTTCGTCCGCGCTCACCTCGAGAGCGCCGGCGGGGACCTCTCGACCGCGGGCGCCACCACCGAGAAGGCCGCGGCGCAGAAGGCCGCCGAGGGCACCCGGTCGGCGTCCACCCGGAGCACGGGCGCGAAGGCGGCGACGAAGTCTCCCGCCGCCAAGACCGGCAGCGCCAGGGCCACGACCGCGCGGAAGAAGAAGTAGGCGCGGCGCCCCACGTCACCCACCGTCACCCACGCCCGTGCGAGGGGTGTCGTCCGCTCCGGCGGGCGGCACCCCTCCGGCACCACGAGTCCGTGACGCGCATGCCGGGCCGGCCGGCCTGCCCCTGCTCCGGGTGACGTGGCCGTGGCAGCACCCTGGTGATCCAGGGCGCTTGGCACACTATTTTTCCGAGGAGCTCGTCGGGTCCGAGGGCGGCGCCACGTCCCGACCGAGGTCCGGCACGCCCGCGTCCACCCACGCCCGCCGCACCTGCTCGAACCGCGTGGGCAGCGGCGCCCGCACCGCCCCGTAGCGCGCGTTCGTCCGGTGGGCGAAGCGCCGCCACGACAGCACCAGCCCCTGCCGCGTGATCGGCAGCCCGCTCGCGACCGTCGTGCCGTGGTCGTGCGTGTGGTGCACGGTGAGCAGCAGCGCGCGCGGCACCGAGCCCTCCAGCTCGGCGGCGAGCTCCGCGCGCACCACCATCCAGTGCCGCAGGAGCAGCACCACCTCCGGCGGCAGGCGGTGCTCCCGGAGGGTCCGGTGCTTGCCGTGCCGCAGCAGCACCCTCCCCTCCCCCGGGTCCCGCGTGCCCCCGACGCGTCCCCGACGCGCGGCGGCGTCCGGGTCCGGGCCCAGATCCAGGTCCTCCGCCCGCACGCGCAGCAGGTCGCCGTAGCGCGCCCCGGTCGCCCGCGTCAGGCCGGCGATGACGGCGAGGCGGACCACCTCCGGCTTGCCTCCCGGGCGCAGCGCCTCCACGGACAGCTCGCGCCACACCCACTCCGCCTCGTCCAGGGTGACCGTCGGGCGCGGGTAGCGGCCGGCGGGCCCCGCGGCCGGCGCGTCGGCTTCCCGGGCGGGGGTCTCCCTCGTGCTCTGCGTCATGGGCCCATCCTGACGCTTGGCACACTTTTTCTTCGGACGCGGCCCGGCGTGTCACGGCACGTCGTAGCCTCGTGCGGTGAGCCGACCCGACAGCCCCGCCTCCACGACGCACCACGGCGGGCCCCGGGGCGGGCTCCCGGGCACGCTCGCCGCCCCCGTCGACCACGAGCTGATGGTCAAGAAGTCACGCTTCCTGGCGCACCTCGCCCCGGCCCGCACGGTCGAGGAGGCGGACGCCGTCGTCGCCCGCCTCCGCAGGGAGCACTGGGACGCCCGCCACCACTGCGTGGCGCTCGTCGTCGGCACGCACGCCGACCAGCAGCGCTCCTCCGACGACGGCGAGCCCTCCGGCACCGCGGGCGTGCCCATGCTGGAGGTGCTGCGCCGCCGGGAGGTCACCGACGTCGTGGCGGTCGTGACCCGGTACTTCGGCGGAGTCCTGCTCGGCGCCGGCGGCCTGGTGCGGGCCTACTCCGGCGCCGTCGCCGAGGCCCTGGACGTCGCCGCGGCGGAGGGGACGCTGCGCCGGCGCGAGGTGCTCACGGAGGTCACCGTGGACGTCCCGCACGCCGACGCCGGCCGCGTCGACCACCTGCTGCGCGACTGGGCCCACACCCACGGCGCCGTCCTCGAGGAGCCGACGTACGCCGCCGTCGCCCGCCTCGCCCTGCTCGTGCCGCCGGCCGCGCTCCCCCGCCTGCGCGACGACCTGGCCGCCGCCTCCGCCGGCACCCTGACCCCGGTCCCCGGTGCCGACCGCGTCGTCGACCTCCCCGCCTAGCGCTGTGGGTGGGATCGTGGCCCTGTCTCCGCGTCAGGACGGGCCACGATCC
>NZ_JBHVBO010000079.1:0-17654 GCF_042668085.1 Isoptericola sp. NPDC057391
GCTCACCGGCGGTCCCGGCACCGGCAAGACCACGACGGTCGCGCGCCTGCTGGCCGTGCTGCAGGACGTCGCCAGGGAGCCCGCCCTGCGGGTCGCGCTCGCCGCGCCGACGGGCAAGGCCGCCGCCCGGCTGCAGGAGGCGGTCCGCGACGTCGTCGGCGCCCTGGCGCCCGAGGACCGCGAGCGCACCGGCCGGCCGGACGCGACCACGGTCCACCGGCTGCTGGGCTACCGCAGCGCCACCCGCTTCCGGCACCACTCCGGCCACCACCTGCCGCACGACGTCGTCGTCGTGGACGAGACGTCGATGGTGCCGCTGTCGCTCATGGCGCGGCTACTCGAGGCGCTGCGCCCGGACGCGCGGCTCGTGCTCGTCGGCGACCCGGACCAGCTCGCGTCGGTCGAGGCCGGCGCCGTCCTGGGCGACCTCGTCGCGCGCCCGCCGGTGGTCGAGCGCCTGGCCGAGCACGTCACCACCACTCCGCCGGCGGGCGGGCCGGACGAGGGCGCCGCCCTGGCCAACGGCGTCGTGCGGCTCGTCACGGTGCACCGGCAGGACGAGGACTCCGCGATCCTGCCGCTCGCTGCCGCCATCCGCGACGGCGACGCCGACGCCGTCCTCGACGTCCTGCGCGCCGGCACGGGCGGCGTCGAGCTGGTCGAGGCGGACACCGAGCGCCTCGACGAGCACGCCGTGCAGGGGCTGCACGACGACGCCGTCGACGCGGGTCGGCGCCTGGTCGCCGCGGCACGAGCGGGAGACGCGGGGGGCGCCCTCGAGGCGCTCACCGCGCACCGCGTCATGGTGGCGCACCGGCGCGGACCCGTGGGCGTGTCCCGCTGGGCGGCGCAGGTCGAGGCATGGGTGGAGGACGCGACGGCCGACGGCGGCGTGCTCGCGGCGGCGCCCGGGACGCCGTGGGTGGTGGGCCGCCCCCTGCTGGTCACGAGCAACGACGCCGACGTCGGCCTGTACAACGGCGACACCGGCGTGCTCGTCGCGGAGGGCGACCCCGCCGACGGTGCGGTGGTCGCGGCGTTCGGCGACCCGCGCGCGCCGCTGCGCGTGCGCACCCACCGGCTGCCCCCGGTCGAGACCGTGCACGCCATGACCGTGCACCGCGCGCAGGGCAGCCAGTTCCGCCGGGTCTCCCTCGTGCTGCCGCCGCCCACGTCGCCGCTGCTCACCCGCGAGCTGCTGTACACGGCGGTCACCCGCGCGCAGGAGTTCGTGCGCGTCGTCGGCACCGCCGACGCCGTCCGCGCGGCGGTCGCGCACCCCGTCCGCCGCGCGAGCGGTCTCCGCGACCCCCTCCCCTGACCCCGCCCGCCGTTGTGGGTGCGCTCGTGGCCCCCTGTCGTGCTGAGACAGGGCCACGATCACACCCACAACCCCGTCTGCGAACGGTTGCGGGCGGAATAGGCACGACGTCGCCGAGGGTTGTCCCAGGCGATGAACGCCAATGCCCCCGCCCCCGCGCCCACCTCCCCGCGACTCTCCGTGCTGGACCTCGTCCCGGTCCGCACCGGCCAGTCCAGCCCGCAGGCACTGGCCGCCTCGCTCGCGCTGGTGCGCCGGGCGGACGAGCTGGGCTTCGAGCGGTACTGGTTCGCCGAGCACCACAACATGCCCGCGGTGGCGGCGTCGACGCCGCCGGTGATGATCGCGGCGGCCGCCGCCGTCACCGAGCGCATCCGCGTGGGCTCGGGCGGCGTGATGCTGCCCAACCACGCGCCGCTCGTCGTGGCGGAGCAGTTCGCCGCGCTCGAGGCCCTCGCCCCCGGGCGCGTCGACCTCGGTCTCGGCCGCGCCCCCGGCTCGGACCCGGTCGTCACGGCGCTCCTGCGTCAGTCCGGCCCGACGTCGGACGTCGAGCGGTTCCCGCAGCACGTGCGCGACATCCTCTCCCTCATGAGCCCCGAGGGCGCCGCCCTGCGCCTCGGCGACGGCAACCTCTACGACGTGCACGCCACGCCCGCCGCCGACGGCACGCCGGAGGTGTGGCTGCTCGGCTCCAGCGACTACTCCGCCCGTCTCGCCGCGGAGCTGGGGCTGCCGTACGTGTTCGCCAACCACTTCTCGGGCGCGGGCGTCGACCAGGTACTCGCGCTGTACCGGGACGGCTACCGGCCCAGCCCGGCCCACCCGGAGCCGCGGACGTTCCTCACGGCGAACGTCGTCGTCGCGCCGACCGCGGTCGAGGCGCACGAGCGCGCCCTGCCGCAGCTGCGGTCGATGGCGCGCCTGCGCACCGGCAAGCCCATGGGCCGCGCCGAGACGGTCGAGCAGGCCGCCGCCGAGCCGCTGGACCCGATGGCGGAGCAGATCATCGCCGACATGCGTGCGCGTTGGGTGGTCGGCGAGCCCCACCAGGCCGCGGCGCAGCTCCGCGACCTCGCCACCCGGCACGGCGTGGACGAGGTCATGGTCGTGCCCGTCGCAGGCTCGTACGAGTCCGAGCCGCTGGACGCCACCCCCGGCCGCGTCCGGACGCTCGAGCTGCTCGCCGAGGCCCTCGCGGCCTGACGCGTCGGCCCGTCCCTGCGGCGCGCCCCCGCATCGGCCATCATGAGGGCCGGTCCGGGCACGCCGTGCCGACCCGACCGCGTCCCGAGAGCGAGGCCCGCATGCCCCACGTCACCGTCGTCCGCGCGGACAACCCCGGCCCGATGACGCTGGACGGCACGCGCTCCTACGTGCTGCGCGCGCCGGGCTCGGCGTCGTGCGTGGTCGTGGACCCGGGGCCCGACGACGAGCGGCACCTCGCGACCCTGGCCGAGGCGGGCCCGGTGGAGCTGGTGCTGGTCACGCACCGGCACGCGGACCACACGGCCGGGTCGGCACGGCTGCACGCGCTCACCGCCGCCCCGGTGCGGGCCGCCGACCCGGCGCACTGCCACGGCGGCGAGCCGCTGCGCGACGGCGAGACGATCGAGGCCGCCGGCGTGCGCGTCGACGTCCTCGCCACGCCGGGGCACACGGCCGACTCGGTGTCGTTCGTCGTGGCGGCACCCGGTCGCCCCGGTGCGAGCGACCCGGTGGTGCTCACGGGCGACACGGTGCTCGGGCAGGGCACCACGGTGATCGCCGAGCCCGACGGGTCGCTGCGGGACTACCTCGCCAGCCTGGACGTGCTGGAGAGGGTGGGCGAGGGCCGCACCGGCCTGCCCGGGCACGGCCCGGCGATCGACGACCTCGGCGCCGCCGTCCGCACGTACCGCGCCCACCGCCTGGAGCGCCTCGAGCAGGTGCGCGCCGCGCTCGCGGCGCTCGGCCGGGCGCCCGGCGACGCGGGGGCCCCGGACGACGCGGCCGACGCCGTCGTCGCGCACGTCTACGCGGACGTGGACCCGTCGGTGCGGCGCGCGGCGCGGCAGTCCGTCGTCGCGCAGCTCGCCTACCTGCGCGACGAGCACGCCTGACCCGAGGCCCGGCACGGCGGCCGGTGGCCCGAGCGGGTGTCGGTGCCCCGCGGCACGATGGCGTGATGACGGTCACCCCTGCCCCCGAAGCCCGCCCCGCCGTCCGCCTCGGCGTCGCCTTCGTCCCCACGATGACGCCGGAGTCCCTGCGGTCGCTCGCCACCGCCGTCGAGGCCGCCGGCCTCGACGACCTGTGGGTCTGGGAGGACTGCTTCAAGCAGAGCGGCGTCGCGTCGGCGGCGGCCGCCCTCGCCTGGACCGCACGGGTCCGGGTGGGGATCGGCCTCATGCCCGCGCCGCTGCGCAGCACCGCCGTGACGGCGATGGAGGTCGCCACGCTCGGACGCATGTTCCCGGGCCGGTTCGTGCCCGCCGTGGGTCACGGCGTCCAGGCCTGGATGGAGCAGTCCGGGGTCCGGGTGAAGTCGCCCCTCACGTTGCTGCGCGAGCACACCGAGGCGCTGCGGCGGCTGCTCGCCGGTGACGAGGTGACGACGTCGGGCCGCTACGTGACGCTCGACCGCGTCCGCCTCGACTGGCCCGCGCCCCAGGTGCCGCTGCTGCTGGGCGGCGTCGGGCCGCGCTCCCTGGCCCTGGCGGGCGAGCTGGGCGACGGCGTCATCCTGGCCAACGCGCTCACGCCGGACGACGTGCGCGGGGCCGCCGAGACGGCCGGCGCCGCGGCGCAGGCCGCCGGCCGTCCCGTGCCGGGCGTGTACGCCACGCTCATCGCCGCGACGGGCGACGGCGCGCAGCAGCGGCTCGACGCCGAGCTCCCGCTGTGGGGCGCCGAGCCCGGGCGCGGTATCGGCGCGGCCGGCGACGCCCGCGCCATCGCGGACGGCGTGCTGCGGCTGGCCGCCGCCGGGGCCTCCGCCGTCGCGGTGCAGCCCACGGCCGACGAGCCCGACCTCGCCGGGTTCGTCGAGCTGCTCGGCCGCGAGGTGCGGCCGCTGCTCGACCAGGCATGACCCACCCACCCCACGCAGGACGCACCCGAGGAGCAGACCCATGGACTGGAAGATCGAGCTGATCCACGTGCCCGTGAGCGACGTGGACCGGGCGAGGGAGTTCTACGAGCGCGTCGGCTTCCACCCCGACCACGACCAGCAGGTGAACGACGACCTGCGGTTCGTCCAGATGACGCCGCCGGGCTCGGCCTGCTCGATCGCGTTCGGGACGGGCCTGGGCGGCACCCTGCAGCCGGGTCAGCTGGACGCGATCCAGGTGGTGGTGCCCGACGCGGACGAGGCGCTGGCGCACCTGCGGAGCGTGGGCGTCGAGGCCGACGGCGTGGACGACCAGCCCTGGGGCCGGTTCGTCACGTTCGCCGACCCGGACGGCAACTCCTGGACCCTGCAGCAGCTGCCCGCGTGGTCCGCGGGCGCCGCGGGCGCCGCGGGCTGAGCCTGCGAGGGCGAGGTCAGAGGCGCTTGCCGTAGCAGCGCTGCTGCTCGAACCCGGCGTGGTCGCCGAACGACTCGATCGGCTCGTAGCCGATGGCCTCGTACAGCGCGATCGCCTCGGGCTGCGCGGTGCCGGTCTCCAGCACGAACCGGCGGAAGCCGACCTGGCGGGCGGCGCGCTCCAGCTCGGCCATGAGCCGACGGGCGACGCCGCGCCCGCGGGCGTCCCCGTCCACGTACAGGCGCTTGACCTCGCCGGTCGCCGCCGGGTGCGCGGTGCCGCGCCCGCGCCGGTCGTCCGTCCCGGACACGTCGCGCACGGCGGCGGTGCCGACGGGACGGCCGTCCAGCCGGGCGACGAGAGTGACGACGATCGACCGCGGGTCGATCGCCGGCGCCTCGTCGTCCCCGCCGTACCGCACCGCCATCTCCGCTTCCTGCGCGGCGCGCAGGGCAGCGGCGACGGGGTCGTCCCACGCCACGGCGTCCACCGTCAGGCCCTCCGGCCCGACGGTGGACGGCAGGGTGGTGGTGGCGGTCATGCCGAGACGAGCGACGCCAGCACCGACGTGAAGAAGCCGAGCCCGTCCGTGCCGGATCGCGGGCCGGCCTCGCCGTCCGGGCCGAAGCCGGCCTCGACGGCGTGCTCCGGGTGCGGCATGAGGCCGACCACGTTGCCGCGCGCGTTGGTGATGCCCGCGATGTCACGACGCGAGCCGTTCGGGTTCCAGCCCTGGTAGCGGAACACGACGCGGCCCTCGCCCTCGAGCTCGTCGAGGGTGCGGTCGTCGGCGACGAACTGGCCGTCCTGGTTCTTCAGCGGGATGGTGATGTGCTGGCCGGCCCGGTACTGGTTCGTCCAGGCGGTCGACGTGTTCTCGACCGACAGCACCTGCTCGCGGCACACGAAGTGCAGGTGGTCGTTCTTCACCATCGACCCGGGCAGCAGGTGCGCCTCGGTCAGCACCTGGAAGCCGTTGCAGATGCCGAGCACGGGCATCCCGCCCTTCGCGGCGTCCACGACGGCGTCCATGGCGGGCGCGAACCGCGAGATGGCGCCGGCGCGCAGGTAGTCGCCGTAGGAGAAGCCGCCGGGCAGGACGACGGCGTCGACGCCCTGCAGGTCGCCGTCGCCGTGCCACAGCGACACGGGCTCGCCGCCCGCGAGCCGCACGGCGCGCGCGGCGTCGCGGTCGTCGAGCGTGCCCGGGAACGTGACGACGCCGATCCGCGCCGACGCGAGGGTGCCGGCGGTCATCAGGCCACGCCCTCGGCGGTGATCGTCCCGGCGGCGTCGGTCGCGGCGTCGGCCACGCGCACGACGTCCTCGATGACGGGGTTGGACAGCAGCGTCTCGGCGGCCTGCTGCGCGGCGGCGAGCACCTCGGGCGTGACGTCGCCGTCCACCTCGAGCTCGAACCGCTTGCCCTGGCGCACCCCGCTGAACTGGGTGAAGCCGAGGCGGGGCAGCGCCCCGACGACGGCCTTGCCCTGGGGGTCCAGGATCTCGGGCTTGGGCATGACCTCGACGACGACGCGTCCCACGGGTGCTCCTTGGATCGTGACCGGTAGCTGGCCGGGTGGTCCAGCGGCCGCCGCTCCTCAGGTCCCGGCACGGGCGGCACCGCGGGGGCGCGCGCGTGGGGGCGGGAGCACGACGGCGGGATTCCGCGACGAGTCTACCGCCCGCACGCTAGCCTTCTGACGCCGCGGAGCGCAGCCGGACGACGGCGCCGCCGACGCCGCGTCATCCACCATCGCACCGAACCCCGAGGAAGCATGTCCGCACCCACCCCTCCGCCCGCGGGCGGCACGCCCGACCCGTACGCCACGCCCGAGGCCGGCACGACGCCCGCGACCGGGCCCGCGCCGACCGAGCCGCCGGCGCCGTACGCAGCCTCCGGCGCGTCCGCACCCGTGACGCCGTACGACCAGCAGGCCCCCTCCGAGGGACAGCCCGCGCCGCACGGCGCCCCCTCCCCGTACGGCGCGCCCTCGCCGTACGCGCAGCCCGCGCCCGGGACGGACGGGCTCTCGATCGCCGCGCTGATCACCGGCATCCTCGGCATCAGCCCCGTCGCGCTGGGCCTCGGCATCGCGGGGATGCGGCGCACCCGGCGCACGGGCCAGGGCGGTCGGGGGCTCGCGATCGCCGGCGTCGTGCTCGGCGCGCTGGGGATCCTCGGCTGGCTGCTGGTCATCGGCCTCGTCGTCCTGGCGGCGACGAACGACGACTTCCGGGAGGGGTTCAGCCAGGGCCTCGAGGAGTCGTACGCCGACCGCACGGGCGCGAACCTGAACCTGGGCGACTGCTTCGAGCTGCCGGAGAGCGCCACCGACCTCACCGGCATCGTCGCGATAGACTGCGCGTCGCCGCACGGGGCGGAGATGGTGGGCGTCGACGAGCTCACGGACGCCGAGTACCCGGGCGAGGAGTCGGTGGTCGCCACCACGGAGGACTTCTGCTTCGAGCAGTTCGGCGCCTACGTCGGCACGGACTACGGCTCGTCCAGCCTCGACATGATGTACCTCTACCCCACCCAGGCGTCGTGGGCGTTCGGCGACCGGCGCCTCATGTGCTGGGCGCAGAACCCGGACGGCTCGCCGCTGGAGGGCAGCGTCCAGGGCTCCGGCCTGTGACCCGCTGAGCCGCGGAGCCGCGGGGTCAGACGGGGGGCGCCTCAGCGCAGGGGCGCCCCCGTCAGCCGCTCGTAGGCCTCGAGGTAGCGGTCGCGCGTGCGCTCGACGACGTCGGCCGGCAGCGCGGGCGGCGGCACGTCCGACGCGCGGTCCCAGCCAGAGGCGGGCGACGTCAGCCAGTCGCGCACGAACTGCTTGTCGAAGCTGGGCTGGGCGTGACCGGGCTCCCACTCGTCCGCGGGCCAGAACCGTGACGAGTCGGGCGTGAGGACCTCGTCGCCGAGCACCGTCTCGCCGGTCGCCGGGTCGACGCCGAACTCCAGCTTGGTGTCCGCGAGGATCACGCCGCGCTCGCGCGCGATCTGCTCGGCCCGCGAGTAGACGGCGAGCGTGAGGTCCCGCAGCCGGGCGGCCGCGTCGTCGCCGATCCGCCGGGCGACCTCCTCGAACGTGACGTTCTCGTCGTGCTCCCCCACCTCGGCCTTGGTGGCGGGGGTGAAGATCGCCTCGGGCAGGCGCGACCCGTCGACCAGGCCGCCCGGCAGCGGGAGGCCCGTGACCTCGCCGGACGCCCGGTACTCGGCCAGCCCGGAGCCCGTGAGGTAGCCGCGGGCCACGCACTCGACGGGGAACATCTCCAGCCGGCGGCAGACCATCGCGCGCCCGGCGACGACGTCGGGCACGAGGCCGTCGCCCGGCTCGGCGCTCGCCTCCGTGGACACGACGTGGTTCGGCACGAGGTCCGCCAGCTGGTCGAACCACCAGAGGCTGAGCTGCGTGAGCACCACGCCCTTGTCCGGGATCCCCGGGGAGAGCGTGTGGTCGTAGGCGGACACACGGTCGGACGCCACGACGAGCACGACGTCCCCGAGCGGGTGCACACCGCCCAGGGCCGGCAGGTCCGGCTCGTACAGGTCGCGCACCTTGCCGGAGTAGACGTGCCGCCACCCCGGCAGGTCGAGCGGTCCGCCGGCGAACGCGTCGGTCTGGTCGGCACCGGGCTGGTTCACATCGTGCGTCTCGGTCACGAGCCCTAGTGTTCCAGCATGTCGCCCGACCACGGGACCGCGGTCCCCTCCGTGGACCTCGCGCCCTTCCTCGCCGCCTTCCAGCGGCTGTCCGACCTCGCGGCCGAGGCCCAGCAGGCCCGGTCGGCCGCGGGGACGACCGTCGCCGCCGTCCTCGCCGAGCACCTCGGTCACGACCCGCGGTCCCTGCCGGTCGTCACCGAGACGCTCTCGCCCCTGCGGACGGTGGACGCCGACGTCGCCCTCGACGCGCTGGCGGAGCGGCACGGAGGGGGCCGCGTGGTCGGCGTCGGCGGCGGCGAGCAGCGGATGCACTCCTCGCTCTCGGAGATCGTCGAGCAGTCCTCGCAGTGGCGCCAGTTCCCGGTGGGCGCGGTCGACTACACGCGGACGGCGACGGGCCCCGACACGGAACGACGGGTGGTCTCGTTCGGGCTCCGGCTGCTCACCGTCGACGGCTCCCCGCTCGCCGTCCTGCAGCGGGCCGCCGCACCACGGTTCGGGATGGAGGGCGCGCTCGAGGTGATCGCTCCGGACCAGGACGACGCGCTCGCGTTCCTCGGCGAGCTGCGCGAGGCGATGATCACCCACAGCATGCTGCGCGGCCAGGTCGTGTCGTTCACCGCGGGCGACTACGAGGCCACGAGCGCGGGTGTCACGTTCCACCGGCGCGACACCGTGCCCGCGGCGGACGTCGTGCTGCCGGCGGGCACGCTCGACCGGGTGACCCGTCAGGTCCTCGGCGTCGCGGAGCACCGGGACCGGCTGCTCTCCGCCGGCCAGCACCTCAAGCGTGGCGTGCTGCTCTACGGGCCCCCCGGCACCGGCAAGACCCACACCGTCCGCCACCTCGTCGGGCGCGCCGACGGGACCACGGTCATCCTCCTCGCCGGCGGCTCGCTCCAGCTGGTGGGCGTGGCCGCGGAGATCGCGCGGGCCATGCAGCCGGCCGTCGTCGTGCTCGAGGACTGCGACCTCATCGCCGAGGACCGGTCGTTCCACGACGGCCCCCAGCCGCTGCTGTTCGAGGTGCTCGACGCCATGGACGGGCTCGCCCCCGACGCCGACGTGGCGTTCGTGCTCACCACCAACCGCGCGGACCTGCTGGAGCGCGCGCTGTCCCAGCGCCCGGGGCGTGTGGACCTCGCCGTCGAGATCCCCCTGCCCGACGCCGGTGCGCGGCGTCGCCTGTTCGAGCTGTACGGCGGGGCCCAGGGCTTCGGCGACCACGCCCTCGACGCCGCGGCGGAGAGCACCGAGGGCGTGACGGCCTCCTTCGTCAAGGAGGCGATCCGCCGGGCGGTCCTGCTCGCCGCCGAGGACGATCGGGCCGTGACGGACGACGACCTGGCGACCGCCGTCGCGGAGATGACCGCCGACGGGGAGCGCATCACCCGCTCGCTGCTCGGCGGGGCGGCGATGGACCCGGTCGACGACGGCGAGGAGCACGACGCGGACGACCTCGACGGCGGCGACTCGTTCGGCTGGTTCGCGGAGGCGTCCGGGCGCTGACCGGCCGCCCGCCGAGGCGAGCGGTCAGGGGACGGCGACCTCGCCGCGCTCGGCCTTGAGGGCGATGTCGCTGCGGTGGTGGGAGCCGTCCAGCGCGATCTTCTCCACCCCGGCGTAGGACGCCGCCCGGGCGGCCGTGAGGTCCGCGCCCCGGCCGACGACGGACAGCACGCGCCCGCCGGCGGACACCAGCGCGCCGTCGACGACGGCGGTGCCGGCGTGCAGCACGTGCACGCCGTCGAGCGCCTCGGCGTCGTCGATGCCCGTGATCGGGTCGCCCTTGCGCGGCGACTCGGGGTATCCCTCGGAGGCGACGACGACGTTCACCACGGCGTCGTCCGACCAGCGCAGCGGCTCGATGCCGTCGAGGCGGCCGGTGGCGGCGGCGAGCAGCACGCCGGACAGCGGGGTGCGCAGCCGCGCCAGCACGGCCTGGATCTCCGGGTCGCCGAAGCGCGCGTTGAACTCCACCACGCGCGTGCCGCGCGAGGTCAGCGCCAGCCCCACGTAGAGCACGCCGGAGAACGGGGTGCCGCGGCGGGCCATCTCGTCCACGGTGGGCTGCGCGATGCGGTCCACGACCTCGGCCACCAGGTCGGTCGGCGCCCAGTCGAGCGGCGTGTAGGCGCCCATGCCGCCGGTGTTGGGGCCGGCGTCGTCGTCGCCGACGCGCTTGAAGTCCTGCGCCGGCACCATCGGCACGACCGTGGCGCCGTCGCACAGGCAGAACAGCGAGACCTCCGGGCCGTCGAGGTACTCCTCGACCACCACGACCTTCCGGGGCCCCCGGGAGTCCCCGGAGCGAAGCGAGGAGACTTCCGGGGTGGAGGGGCCGTCGTCGCCGCGCGCCCCGAGCGCCTCCCGGGCGTGCGCGAGGGCGGCATCGCGGTCGGACGTCACGACGACGCCCTTGCCGGCGGCGAGCCCGTCGTCCTTGACGACGTAGGGGGCGCCGAAGGCGTCGAGCGCGTCGGCGACCTGCTCCACGGTGGTGCACACGTGGGCCATCGCCGTCGGCACCGCCGCGGCGGCCATGACGTCCTTCGCGAACGCCTTCGACCCCTCGAGCCGCGCGGCCTCGGCGGACGGCCCGAAGACGGGGATCCCGGCCTCGCGGACGGCGTCGGCGACCCCGGCCACCAGCGGCGCCTCGGGGCCGACGACGACCAGGTCGACGCCGAGCGTCCGGGCGAGGGCGGCGACGGCGCGGCCGTCGTTCGCGTCCACCGGGTGCAGCGCGGCCTGCGACGCCATCCCCGGGTTGCCCGGGGCGGCGTGCAGCTCGTGCGCCGGCGCCGCACCTTCAGCAGACTCGGCGGCCAGGGCGTGGACGATGGCGTGCTCGCGGGCACCGGTCCCGACGACGAGGATCTTCACGGGCGACCAGTGTAGAAGGCCCCGAGGGACGGCGTCGGTGGCGACCGCCATGCTGACGCCATGACCACCGCCGCTCAGCTGCTGCTGTCCCTGTCCGCCCGGATCGACGCGCAGGACTGGGACGGCCTGTCCGCCCTGCTCGCGCCGGACTTCCGGGCCCGCTACGTGCACACCGGCGAGACGTTCGACAAGGCCGGCTTCGTCCGGCTCAACCGCGACTACCCGGGCTCGTGGCGGTTCGAGCACGAGGACGTCGTGGACGGCGGCGACCGCGGCGTCCTGCGCGCCCGCGTCAGCGACGCGACCGGCGCGAGCGACGAGGTCTACCACGTGGCGTCGTTCGCGACCGGGGGCGCCGACGGCCTGCTGCGCGAGCTCGTGGAGGTGTGGGCCGACCAGGTGCCCGAGGCGCCGGCGCGCGGCCGCTCCTAGTCCTCCGGCCCCGGGACGGTGGCGTCCTGTCCCGACCGGGCGAGCGACTCCGCGACGAAGCCGTCGGCGGTCAGCTCGGTGACGGTGTCGCGCAACCACGCGACGGCGACGGGATCGCGGTCGCGACCCGTGGCCACGGCCTGGCGGATCTCGGTGAACCGCGGCTCGACGACGCGGAGCCCCGGGTGCTCGGCGACGTACCGCGTCAGGGGCTGCCGGATGCCGGCCGCCACCTCCAGGCCGTGCTCCTCGAAGGCGACGGTGCCGTCGGCGCCGCGCACCACCTCCGCCCGGGTCAGGGTGCGGGTGAGGAACAGGTCGTAGGCCGAGCCCTGCTTCACCCCGACCCGCACGCCGGGCCGGTCGACGTCGTCGGCGGTCCGCACGGGCGAGCCGTCCGGCACGGCGTACACGCCCTCGATGAGCACGTACGGCGCGGTGAACGCGACCTGCGCGGCGCGCTCGGGCTCGACGGCGAGGAAGCCGACGTCGGCCCGGCCGTCCGCGACCGCCGCGAACGAGTGCCGGGCGGCGTCGACGCACTCCAGCGCGCTCCCGACGCCGAGGCGCCGGGCCAGCTCGCGGGCGAGGTCGACGGTCACCCCGGCCGGGTCCTGCGCGGTGCCCTGCGCGAGCACCGGGTTGCCGAGGTTGATCACCGCGCGCAGCACGCCCGTCGGGGCGAGCGCGTCGACGACCTGGCCGGTCGCGGTCATGCCCGGGCGTGGATGAGGTCGTGCACCGGGATGATCTCGTCGCGCCGCGGGCCGACGCCCACCGCGGAGATGCGGCAGCCGGACAGCTCCTCCAGGCGCGCCAGGTACGCCTGCGCGTTGGCGGGCAGGTCCTCGATGGTCCGGGCCCCGGAGATGTCCTCCCACCAGCCCGGCATCTCCTCGTAGATCGGCGTCGCGTGGTGGAACGCCGACTGGTCGTCGGGCATCTCGTCGTAGCGCGTGCCGTCCACGTCGTAGGCCACGCAGACCGGCACCTTCTCGAGGCCCGTGAGCACGTCCAGCTTGGTCACCACGAGGTCCGTCAGACCGTTGATGCGCGACGCGTAGCGCGCGATGACGGAGTCGTACCAGCCGCAGCGCCGCGCGCGGCCGGTCGTGACGCCGTACTCGCCGCCGGTCTTGAGCAGGTACTCGCCCATATCGTCGAACAGCTCGGTGGGGAACGGGCCCTCCCCGACGCGCGTCGTGTACGCCTTGATGACGCCGATGACGGAGTCCACGCGGGTGGGCCCGATGCCGGAGCCGGTCACCGCGCCGCCGGCCGTCGCGCTCGACGACGTGACGAACGGGTACGTGCCGTGGTCGATGTCGAGCATCGTGGCCTGGCCGGCCTCGAACAGCACGTTCTTGCCCTCGTCGAGCGCCTGGTTGAGCACGAGGGGCGTGTTCGCGACCATCGGGCGCAGGCGCTCGGCGTGCGCGAGCAGCTCGTCGACCGTCGCGTCGATGTCGACCGCGCGTCGGTTGTAGACCTTCACCAGCAGGTGGTTCTTCTGGTCGAGGGAGCCCTCGACCTTCTCCCGCAGGATCTTCGGGTCGAACAGGTCGGCGATGCGGATGCCGACGCGGTTGATCTTGTCGGCGTACGCCGGGCCGATGCCGCGTCCCGTGGTGCCGATGCGGCGCTTGCCGAGGAAGCGCTCGGTGACCTTGTCCAGCGTGCGGTGGTAGCCGGCGATGACGTGCGCCTGGCTCGAGACCAGCAGGCGGGAGACGTCCACGCCCCGCGCGATCAGGTCGTCGAGCTCCTCGAACAGCACGTCGATGTCGACGACCACGCCGTTGCCGATGACGGGGACGACGCCGGGCGACAGGATGCCGGAGGGCAGCAGGTGCAGCGCGTACTTCTCGTCGCCGATGACGACGGTGTGACCCGCGTTGTTGCCGCCGTTGAACTTCACGACGTAGTCGACCCGGGACCCGAGCAGGTCCGTGGCCTTCCCCTTGCCCTCATCGCCCCACTGGGCACCGACGAGCACCACGGCTGGCATGAAATCTCCTCGCGTCGACGAGGCCCGGCGTCTTCACCCACGTCACCTGAGGAGGCGGGCCTCCTGGGCCGGGCCGCGCCCGAGTTTACCCGCCCGTGACCTGCCCGTCGGTCCGGCGCGCTCAGCCTGCCGGGTGGTGCGTGGCGGGGGTCGACGGCGCGGGCGCTGACTCGCACCGGTGGTCGCGGTCGATGCGGAACAGGTCGAGCGCCCCGCACACCTCGAGCACGAACAGGTCGCGCTCGTCCGCGCCGCGCAGCACCGTGGCGCCGCCCCGCTTGCGCCCGGCGTCGGCGAGGGAGATGAGGAAGGCGGCCCCGGTGGAGTCCATGAACGTGACGCGGCACATGTCGATCACCAGCAGCTGCCGCCGCAGCCCGACCACCCGGGTGGCGATCTCCGGGAACTGGTCGCGCTCCGCGAGGTCGAGGTCACCGGCGATCACGAGCGTCGTCGTCGTCGAAGACGTCGCGATCTCGATCATGGAGCGAGCGTACCCGCGACCGGCCGCGCGCGACGCTCGAGGCGCCGATCCGTGGACCGAGGCGGGGAGCGGGCCAGAATGGGCCCATGACCTCTCCCGTGGACGACCTGCTCGCCGGCCCGCCCCCGACCCGCCTGCCCGACGACCACCCCCAGGTGCGCGACGGACTCGACACCGGGGAGGACCCGGCCCGGCTCGCCGCCGACCACCCTGCGGCGTCCCTCGCCTGGGCCGTGCTGGCCGAGGCCACGCTCGACGCCGCGGGCGACGAGCCGACCGCCGCCCGCTCCGTGACGGCGTACGCGTACGCGCGCACCGGCTACCACCGCGGCCTCGACGCGCTGCGCCGCGCGGGCTGGCGCGGCCAGGGCCCGATCCCCGCCGACCACGTGCCCAACCAGGGCTTCCTGCGCGCGCTCGCCGCGCTGTCCGAGGCGGCCGCGCAGATCGGCGAGACCGACGAGGCGGAGCGCTGCGCGCAGTTCCTGCGCGACTCGGGCACGTCTCCCGAGGAGGTCCGCGCGCTGCGCGACTGAGACGAGCAGGCCTTCCAGGCAGGTCAGCGGGGCGCGACGGCGTTCGCGTGCAGCTTGGCCCACACGAGCTTGCCGGACCCGGCGGGCCGCCAGCCCCAGTCGGCGAGCCGCTCCACGATCTGCATCCCGAACCCGCCGACGCGGTTGGGGTGGCCGTCGGTGGTGACGGGCGGGGCGGGGTTGGAGTCCTCCACCTCGATCCGCAGCCCATCGCCGGTGTCGAAGAGGCGCAGCGCGATGTTGCCCCAGCCGTGCAGCACGCCGTTGGCGACCAGCTCGGAGACGACGAGCTCGGCCGACGCGGACTCCGGCAGCCCCCACGCCTGGCAGGTGCGCAGCACGGCGTGCCGCGCCCGCCCGATGGACGCGGGCTCGCTGGGCAGCAGCCACCGCCGCGACCGCGGGCTGAGCGGCTGCACCTGCGCGTCCGCGACCGGGTCGGGCACGCGCACGACGACGAGCGCGACGTCGTCCTCGGGGGCGTCGGCCAGCCTGGACAGCAGCTCCTCCCCCACCCCGGCGGCGTCGCGGGCGGTGATGCGTCCCGACGTCTCGACGAGGGCGTCGAGGCCGACCTTGAGCGACCGGTCGCGGCGCTCGATGAGGCCGTCGGTGTAGAAGAGGAGCACGTCGCCGCGGCGCAGCTCGGCCTGGCCGGTGGTGCGCGGCTTCGACCCGAAGCCCACCAGGGACCCGGCCCCGCCCGCGAGCTGGGTGACCTTGCCGTCGCGCAGCAGCAGCGGCGGCAGGTGGCCGGCGCGCGTGTACTGCACGGTCCACGCGTCGCCGTCCTGCTGGTGCTTGAGGGTGGCGTAGACCATCGACGCCGACCGCGGGATGCGCATCCCCGTGACGAGCTGGTCCACGCGGTCCACGACGATCCCCGGCGTCGCGAGCTCGAAGGCGTACGACCGCACCACCGACCGCAGCTGCCCCATCGCCGCCGCGGCCTCGACGTCGTGCCCGACGACGTCGCCGACCACGAGCCCGACGACCCCCTCGTTGATCTGCAGCACGTCGTACCAGTCGCCGCCCACCTGGGCGTGCTCGGCGTTGGGCGCGTAGTAGGTCCACACGTCGAGCCCGGAGACGTCGGCCTGCTCGGGCAGCATCGCGCGCTGCAGCGCCTCGGCGAGCCGGTGCTCGCGCGCGTACAGGCGCGCGTTGTCGATGGCGGTGCCGGCCCGGCGCGCCACCACCTCGATGACGGTGTGCACGTGCTGGGGCTCGCCCGGGGTGGGCCAGGCCTCCTCGGTGACGGTGCCGTCCGCCGCCACGCCCACGCCGTGCCAGGTGGCGAGCAGCCCCAGCACGCGACGCCGACCGGCCACGGCGTGCACGACGACGGCGCGCGGCAGCGCCCCCGTCTCCTCCACCACGCGCCGCAGCAGGTCGCGACGCAGCCAGCCGGACGCCGAGTGCGCCGGGAAGCCTGCGTCCAGCCGCAGCATGACGGGTCCCTCGACGACGCCCTCCAGCAGGTCCTGGACCTCGTCCCGGAGCGGCTCGCGGCGGTCGTCGGCCTGCGACGCGTCGGACCGCCCCGCCGGCGCGTCCTCGGGCAGCTCGGGCACGTACCGCGCGTGCCGGCGGCCGCGGCCGGTCGGCGGCGACGCGACGTCGACGCCGTCGGCGAAGACGAGCCCGTCGTCGTTGACGTAGAAGCCGGCCCAGGGCACCAGCGCGCGCAGCAGGTCGGCGATGTCGCGGAGCGCGTAGGGGTACTCGAGGTCGCCCAGCAGCTCCGTGGTCTGGGCGATGAGGTCGAGGTCCGCGCGCTCGCGGCGCTCCACCTCGAGGGAGGCGAGCTGGTTCGCCTGCCGCTCCACGTGCGTCGACACGTCCGTGGCGGTGCCGAACCAGTGCTCCGCCCGGCCCTGTTCCCCCGGCACCGGCGACATCGTGATCTGCCACCAGGTGGCGCGGCCGTCCATGAGCCGCCCGCTCACCATGCGCGTGGTGGGCCGCCCGGCACGCAGGTCGCCCTGGCTGCGCTCGCGCTCCGCGTCGTCGTCCACGAGCTCCAGGAGGGGGTGCCGGCCGAGGACGGCGAGGTCGTTGACGCCGATCCCGGACTCGCGCGCGAAGGCGTCGTTGATCCACAGGACGGGCATCCCGTCGTCCCAGGCGCCCGTGACGAACGCGGGGATGACGGCGGCCGCGATCGCCCCGTCGAGAAATCCGTCCGGAAGGGGCGGCACAGGACCGGATGATTCGGTCATAATGCCTCCACTGCCGAGATTCCCCGCCCTGGTTGGTGTTCTTGCTGGTCATTCAACCGTAGATTGGTGTCCGCCGAGACTCGAGGTGAACGCCCCGCGCGTGGAAGGAGCACCGTGCACGACGGATCGAACACGACCCCACGTGATCTGCGGCGTGCGGACGTGAAGGAGGCAGACGCGGTGCCTGAGCTGGGAGACCCCGCGAGCGTGCACGTCATCGTGGGTGCGTCGCGCGCCCGTGTCGTGCTGTCCGGCGAGATCGACGCCGACATCGGAGCCGAGCTGGGCGAGGCGATCTCCGACGCCGAGGGCTCGGGCCTTCCCGTCGAGATCGACGCCCACCACGTCACCTTCATGGACTCCTCGGGTGTGGCGTTCCTCGCACGCCTCGCGTCGCGCAGCCCGCACCGCGTCCGGGTGCTGCGCGCGCCCCCCACCGTCCGGTTCCTCCTCGAGGTCACGCGCATCGGCGAGCTGCTGGAGATCGTCGACGTCGACCCCGGCTTCGACCTGGAGACCCCCGCGCCGAGATAGATAAGCCTGCACCGCGAGATAGAGAACCTCCCTCGCCGAGATAGAGAAGGGG
>NZ_JBHVBO010000080.1:0-17583 GCF_042668085.1 Isoptericola sp. NPDC057391
GGGACCTCGTCTAGGTCCCCGGCGTGACGACGGCCGGTCAGCCGGAGTGCGGCAGGCCCCCGACCATGCCGGCGGCCACCGTCTTGTTCGTCGCCTCGTCCACGAGGATGAACGCGCCCGTGCGGCGGTTCTGGCGGTACGGGTCCACGAACAGCGGCTGCGTGACGCGCAGCTGGATCCGGCCGATCTCGTTGAGCCGGATCTCGGTCGCGTCCTCGTCGCGGTGCAGCGTGTTGACGTCGACGCGGTAGTTGATGTCCTTCACCATGGCGCGCGCCCACCGCGTGGTGTGCTTGATCGCGTACTTCTTGCCGCGCACCAGCGGCGTGGTCTCGTCCATCCAGCAGACCTGGGCGTCGATGTCCTGCAGCGAGGCCGGCGAGTTGTTCGGGCGACAGATCATGTCCCCGCGCGAGATGTCGATCTCGTCGGCGAGCCGCACCGTCACGGACATGGGCGGGAAGGCCTCGTCCACCGGGCCGTCGGCCGTGTCGATCCCCTCGATCGTGGTCTCCAGACCGGACGGCAGCACGCGGACCCGGTCGCCCTTCTTCAGCACCCCGCCGGCCACGGTGCCCGCGTACCCGCGGTAGTCGCGCGCGTCGTGCGACTGGGGGCGGATCACGTACTGCACCGGGAACCGCACGTCCTGCAGGTTGCGGTCGCTGGCCACGTGCAGGGACTCCAGGTGGCTGAGCAGCGGGCGGCCGTCGAACCAGGGCATGTTCTCGCTGCGGTTCACCACGTTGTCGCCGACGAGCGCCGAGATCGGGATGAACGTGAGGTCGGGGACGCGGAGCCGCGAGGCGAAGTCGGTGAAGTCGCGGCGGATCTGCTCGAAGACCTCCTCGGAGTAGTCGACGAGGTCCATCTTGTTCACGCAGACCACGATGTGCGGCACACCCAGCAGGGTGGCGAGGAACGTGTGCCGGCGACTCTGCTCGATGACGCCCTTGCGCGCGTCCACGAGGATGAGCGCGACGTCGGCCGTCGACGCCCCGGTGACCATGTTCCGCGTGTACTGGATGTGGCCGGGGGTGTCCGCGATGATGAACTTGCGCTTCGGCGTGGCGAAGTAGCGGTACGCGACGTCGATCGTGATGCCCTGCTCGCGCTCGGCGCGCAGGCCGTCGGTGAGCAGCGCCAGGTCGGTGTAGTCGTTGCCGCGGTCCTTGCTGACCTGCTCCACCGACTCGAGCTGGTCCTCGAAGATCGTCTTGGAGTCGAACAGCAGCCGGCCGATCAGGGTGCTCTTCCCGTCGTCCACGGAGCCCGCGGTCGCGAAGCGCAGCAGGTCGGCCGACGTGTCGATCGCCTGCGGCGTCTCGACGTTCTCGTGCTGGGTCTCGGTGCTCATGGCTTAGAAGTAGCCCTCTCGCTTGCGGTCCTCCATCGCGGCCTCGCTCACCTTGTCGTCGCCACGGGTGGCGCCACGCTCGGTGAGGCGCACGGCGGCGACCTCCTCGACGATCTCCGCTCGGGTCGCCGCCGTCGACGCGACGGCGGCGGTGAGGTTCGCGTCCCCCACCGTGCGGTAGCGGACGGACCGGACCTCGGAGGTCTCGCCGTCCTTGAGCGGCGTGAACTCGTTGACGGCGAACAGCATGCCGTTCCGGTCCACCACCTCGCGCTCGGCCGCGAAGTACAGGTCCGGGAGGTCGATGTCCTCGGCCTCGATGTAGGCCCAGATGTCCAGCTCGGTCCAGTTGGACAGCGGGAACACGCGGATCGACTCGCCCTGGTGGACGCGCCCGTTGTAGAGGTCCCAGACCTCGGGGCGCTGGTTCTTGGGGTCCCACTGGCCGAAGTCGTCGCGGAAGGAGAACACGCGCTCCTTGGCGCGCGCCTTCTCCTCGTCGCGGCGCCCGCCGCCGAAGAGCGCGTCGAAGCCGTTCTTCTCGGCGGCCTCGAGCAGCACCGGGGTCTGGATGCGGTTGCGCGAGCCGTTGGGCTCCTCCTGCACCAGCCCGCGCTCGATGGCCTCCGGCACGGAGGCCACGACGAGCTGGATGCCGAGCCGCTCGACCCAGCGGTCGCGCGTGGCCAGCACCGACGGGAAGTTCAGCCCGGTGTCCACGTGCATGATCGGGAACGGGATCCGCGCCGGCGCGAACGCCTTGGCGGCCAGGTGCAGCATGACGATCGAGTCCTTGCCGCCCGAGAAGAGCAGACAGGGGCGCTGCATCTCCGCGACCACCTCGCGGAAAATGTGGATGCTCTCCGCTTCGAGGCTGCGGAGCTGGCTCAGGACGTGGGACGTCACGGCTGGGCACCTTCCTTGATGTCGACCCCGACCTCCGTCAGCGCCGCACGCAGGTGCGCCGCCACGGCCGGGTGGCTGACGAAGAGATCGGGGAGCCAGGGGTCCTGGCGGTTGTACTCGAGCGGCGTGCCGTCCAGGCGGGTGCACTCGAGGCCGGCCGCGAGGGCCACCGCGACGGGGGCGGCCGAGTCCCACTCGTACTGGCCGCCGGCGTGCACGTACGCGTCGACCGTGCCGTCCACGACGGAGACCACCTTCACACCGGCCGAGCCCATGGGCACGAGCTCGACGTCGTCGCGGGCGGCGAGGTCCTGCACGAACTGCGGGGGCCGGGAACGGCTCGCGGCGAGGCGCAGCGGCCGCCGCCCGGCGAGGACCGCGGCGGCGTCGTCGGCCGGGCGCGCGGTGGACCCGCCGTCGGGCGCGACGGTGCTGAGGACGGCGCCCCGGGCGGGCAGCCCGACCGCGCCGGCCGCGAGCCCGTCGGAGCGGGGCACGCCGCGCTCCCACAGGGCGACGTGCACGGCGAAGTCGTCGCGCCAGCCGGCGCCGTCGGCGGCACGCTCGGCGAACTCGCGGGTGCCGTCGAGCGGGTCGACGATCCAGACGCGGTCCGCCTCCAGCCGGGCGGCGGAGTCCGCGGCCTCCTCGGAGAGGACGGCGTCGCCCGGGCGGGCGTGCGCGAGGGCGGCGGCGAGCCACGACTGGCTGGCCGCGTCGCCCGCGTCCTTGAGCTCGCGCGGCTCGAACGTCCCGCCGGCGGCGTCGACCTCGGCCCGCAGGCCGCGGAGCACCTCGCCGGCGCCCTCAGCGAGCGCCACGGCGAGGTCGCCGTCGGGCAGGCCCGGGTCCGGGAAGGAAGGGGCGGGGCGGGGCATGCGACTCCTCGGCTACGGCTCTGGACGGGGGCCCTGGCGGACCGCGGCCGACGCTACCATTCCGCATTGGACGATCCTCTGAGAGTTCACATTGTTGAATTCTGTTTCTCCGATAGGAATGGTGCGCTTTTGAGCATCGACCTTCCGCTGGTCCTCGGCGGCCTCGTCGTGGGCTTCGTCGTGGGCCTGACCGGGATGGGCGGCGGCGCCCTCATGACGCCGATGCTCATCTTCGTGTTCCGCGTCGACCCGCTCACCGCGGTGTCCTCCGACGTCGTGGCCAGCCTCTTCATGAAGCCCGCGGGCGCGATCGTGCACCTGCGCCGCCGCACCGTGAACCTGCAGCTCGTGCTCTGGCTGTGCATCGGCTCCGTGCCGGCGGCGTTCTCGGGCGCGCTGCTCATCCGCTACCTGCCGTTCGGCGACGGGTTCGACGAGGTGCTCAAGCAGATCCTCGGCGTGGCCCTGCTCATCGCGTCGGCGGGGCTCGTCGTGCGCGCGGTGCTCGGCATGCTGCAGCGCCGCACCGCCCTCGGCGAGGGTCCCGCCGTGCCCAGCAGCCCCGACGTCGTCGTCCGCAAGGTGCCCACGCTGATCCTCGGCGCCGTCGCCGGGCTGATGGTCGGCCTCACGTCCGTGGGGGCCGGCTCGATCATCATCGTGGTGCTGCTCCTGCTCTACCCGGCCCTCAAGGCGTCGCAGCTGGTGGGCACCGACCTCGTCCAGGCGGTCCCGCTGGTGGCGGCCGCCTCGCTGGGGCACATCCTCTACGGCGACTTCGAGCTCGGCCTGACCACCTCCCTCCTCGTCGGGGCGATCCCCGGCGCGTGGTTCGGCGCCCACGTCTCGAGCCGCGCCCCGGGCGGCATCATCCGCCGGGCCCTCGCCATCCTGCTGCTGGCCTCGGGCCTCAAGCTGCTGGGGGCCTCGCTCGGCGTCGTCATCGCGGCCGCCGTGGGCGCCCTCGTCGTCGGCAACGTGCTGTGGGTCGTGGTCCGGGAGCGCATCAAGCGGCTCCCGCCCAAGCCGATGCCGCTCGGCACCCTGCCGGCACCGGCCGGCGACCCCGCGCCCGACACCACGCCCGACGCCGAGCCCGACATCGCCCCCGAACCCGGTCCCGACCCGAAGGACACGACGACGCGATCATGACCGAGCCCACGCCCAGCATGCCCTCCGACCTGCCCTCGGACCTGCCCCCCGTGACCCACGTCCTGTCCCCCGACGGGCTGGACCTCCTCGAGCTCGCGCTCGCGGGCGGGCCGTGGGTCCCGCCCGCCGAGCTGCCCGCCGGCCCGGTGACGCTCACGGACGCCGAGAACACGCCGCTCGCGGTCGCCGGCGTCCCCGGCGCCGACGGACCGCGCGCCGTGCGGCCGTTCGCGCGGGCGGCCGGCCCGCACTGGGACCCCGCCCTGCGCCGCACGGCCGCCGAGGTGCGCGCCGACGCGCCCGACGGGCGCGCCCCCGTCGCCGTGGTCGTGACCGAGCCGCCCACCCGCTCCGAGGTGGACGCCCTGCCCGCGCTCGTCGGCGATGCGGGCGCCGTCCTGCTGCTCGTGCCGGCCGCGCGCCGTGCCCCCGCCGCGGGCCGCGTGGGTGCGCCGGGGCTCGTCCGCGTCGCCCGCGACCTCGCGGGCCGGCTCGACGACGGCGCGCGCCGCGCGACGGTCGTCGTCGTGCCCTGGCCCGCCGACGCGCCCGACGATCTGCGCTGGCCCGACGTCGGCGCGCGCTACGGCGCCGCCCGCACGGAGGTGCTCGCCGAGCACCGCTCCCCCGCGGCGCGCGGCGCCGTCGCCGGGCTCGGCACCCTGTGGTCGGGCGCGGTCGCCGACCTCTACCCCGCCGTGCCCGCCGCCGAGGTCGTGCGCGCCGCCGAGACGGCCCGGCCGCAGGGCGCCGTCGTCTTCTTCACGGGGCTGTCCGGCTCGGGGAAGTCGACCGTGGCCCGCGCGCTGGCGGCCGAGCTCGACGACGAGGGCCTGCACACCACCCTGCTCGACGGCGACGAGGTGCGCCACCACCTGTCCAAGGGCCTCGGCTTCGACAAGGAGTCGCGCGAGCTGAACGTGGAGCGCATCGGGTACGTGGCGTCGCTCGTGTCCTCCCACGGGGGCGTCGCGGTGGCCGCGCCGATCGCGCCGTTCGCGTCGGGCCGGGCCCGCGTCCGCGCGCTCGCCGAGGCCGCGGGCACCTTCCTGCTGGTGCACGTCAGCACCCCGCTGGAGGTGTGCGAGGCCCGCGACCGCAAGGGCCTGTACGCCAAGGCCCGGCGCGGCGAGATCCCCGAGTTCACGGGGATCTCCTCCCCCTACGAGGCCCCGACCGACGCCGACGTCGTCGTCGACACGTCGCAGGTCGACGTCGCCGGCGCCGTCGCCCGCGTCCGCGAGGCGCTGGCGGCCCGGCTCGGCGGCTGAGCCCGCCGGGAGGTCAGCCCGCCGCGGGCTTGCCGCGCTTGCCCCGGGCGCGGGGCCCGACGCCGCCCGCCCGGGCGGACGCGTTGGCCTTCCGGTGCGCGCGCACGAAGGTCTTGTAAGCCTCCGCGACCTCCTCCGTGGGGCCGTCCATCACGAGCTCGCCCTGGTGGACCCACAGCACGCGCGTGCACATGGCCTCGATGGTCGCGATCGAGTGGCTCACGAGGAAGACCGTGCCGGCGCCCTTGCGCACCTCGTCGATCCGCGCCTTGGAGCGGGCCTTGAACGCCGCGTCGCCGGTCGCGAGGGCCTCGTCGATCATGAGGATGTCGGGGCGCGCCGCGGAGGAGATCGCGAACCGCAGCCGTGCCGCCATGCCCGACGAGTACGTCTTCATCGGGAGGTAGACGAAGTCGCCGATGTCGGCGAACTCGACCACCTCGTCGAACCGCTCGTCGACCTCCTGCGGGGTCATCCCCAGCGCCAGGCCGCCGATCATGATGTTGCGCTCGCCCGTGAGCTGGGGCATCAGGGCAGCGTTGACGCCGAGGAGCGCGGGCTCCCCGTCGACGTACACCGCGCCGGACGCGGGCGGGATGAGGCCGGCGACGGCGCGCAGCAGCGTGCTCTTGCCCGAGCCGTTGACGCCCACGATGCCGATGGCCTCGCCGTGCCGGGCCACGAAGGAGATGCCGCGCACCGCGTGCACCTCGCTGACGGCGCCGACGTGCCCCGAGCCCGCCGTGAGCAGGCGCTTGACGAGGGACGGCTTGGCGACCTCCGCCTCCCGCACGTTCGCGGCCCCCGACCGGGCGGCCGCGCGGGCCTTCCCGCCGAACACGCGGTAGACGATGTGCAGGTCGTCGACGACGAGCACCGGGGCGCCCAGCGTCGCGACGGGCTTGGGCCCCTCGAGGTCCTCGGGGTCGAACTCGCCCTCCAGGTCGACGTCGAGATCCAGGTCTGCCTCAGTCACGCCCGTACCTCTCCTCGCCCCGCCAGAACACGATGAACCCCACGACCAGCGTCACCACGGCCCATCCCGCGGCCCACAGCCACATCTCGCCGCTGGGCGGGAAGGCCTCCTCCTGCATGAGGATCGAGCGCGCCACGTAGAGGAACACGCCGATGGGCTGGTACTCGAGGATGGGGGTGACGATCGCCTGCGCCGTGTCGGGGAGGCTCTCCGCGTACTTGGTCACCGGGAAGATCACGCCCGAGCCGTACATCGCGAACCGCATCACGAAGTTGATGATGTTGTCGAGGTCCGGGGTGATCGCCACGATCCGCGCCATGACGAACGCCAGGCCCGTGTTGAACAGCCACATCAGCGCCACGATCGCCGGCAGCAGGAGCCACTCCCACGTGATCGGGATGGGCTCGTTGCTGCCCACGAACCCGCTGAGCAGCACGATCGCGCACATGACGACCAGCGTCGGGACCAGGGTGGTCAGCAGGGAGACGACCTGGGAGATCGGCAGCACCGCCCGTGGGAAGTGCATCGACCGGATGAGACTCGTCTTCTTGGCGATCGACTGCGCCCCGCCGTGCACCGACTGGTCGATGAAGCGGAACAGGAACACGCCGATGACGATGAACGCGATGCTGTTGTCCACGCCACGGCTCGCGTTGAGCAGGACCCCGAACACGAGCACGTAGACGGTCGCGTTGAGGACGGGGTTCAGGATGGCCCAGAGCTGGCCGAGGTAGTTGTTCTGGTTCTTCGCGTAGGCCGCGGAGGTACCGAGCACGCGGATGAACGCCCACCGCGACAGGACGTCCTTCACGTACTCCAGCAACGGGGGCCGCACGCCCATCGGGCGCAGGGAGTGCTGCTCGGCCAGGGCGCGCAGCTCCGCCGAGGTGAGATCGGGGACGATCGGTGCGGGCGGCTTCGGCATCTCGACGCGCTTGGAGCGGTCGCCGCCGGCACCCGAGCCGGGTGTCGCCTCGCTGGTCTGGGTGGTCACGGTGTGGGGAAACCCGTCCTTCAGGAATGGATCGACCGCGTAATCCTACTAGAGCGGGCCTCACCGCCAGGCCCTCCAGGGCCCGTCGACGGCTTCCTCCACGGTGCGTCGCGGAGCCTTCACGGAGCTGTCACCTGCCCGTCGACGGCCCGACCGCTGCGCGACGCCTGGTGGTCACCGAGAGGACTCCCCGGGCTGTGACCATCGACGACGTGACCGCGTTCGTCGAGTCCCCGCTCCAGCTGCTGTGCGCCGTCGAGGCGCACGCCGCCGGGCACGCCGGCCCCAGCACGCGGGTCCTGGCGCGCGCCGACGTCCCCGCCCTCACCGCCGGCGTGGACGCCGTGCGCGCCCTCGGCCTGCCTCCCGGGCTGGACGTGGAGGCCGCACCCGCGCCGCGCCGCCTCCCGGGCGGCACCGTCGTGGTGGGCGACCCGTTCTCCGGCGCGTTCCAGGCCGCGCTGCTGCGCGCCCCGCGCCCGCCCGAGCGCCTCGTGGTCGTCGACGACGGCCTCGCCACCCTCGACCTGGCGCGGCGGCTGCTCACCGGCGCCCCGCTGGTCCGGCTCACCGCGCCGCCGGACCCGCTGCGCTACGGGTTGGGCGCCCTCGCCGCGCGCCGGCTGCGCCGCCTCGTGGCCGCGGGCCGCGTCACGCTGAGCACCACCATCCCGCTCGACGACGACACGCGCGCCGGGCTGCGCGGGCTCGGCGTGACCGTGCGGCCGCACGACTTCGCGTGGCTGCGTGCGCGCCCGCAGCGCAACGCCCCCGACGAGGCGACCGTCGTCGTCGGCTCGGCGCTCGTGGCCGACGGCCTCGTGCAGGCCGACCGCTACGCCGCCTGGGTGCGCGGCATCGCGAGCGACGGGCCCGTCCGGTACGTGCCCCACCGCCGTCACGACCCGCTGGTCTCGGCCCTGCTCGAGCGGCTGCCCGGCGTCGTCGTGGACGAGCCCGGCGCGCCCGTCGAGATCCGGCTGCGCGGGCTGCGGCCCGGGCAGCGGACGGTGATGCTGCCGTCCACGTCCGCCGTCACCCTGTCGCGGCTGCTCGCGCCGCGCGGCGTCGTCGTCGCGCCGCACGCCGTTCCCGACGCCTGGTGGACCGACCGGGCCACCCCCGAGCTGCGCCGGCACCTCGGGCGCACGCACGCCCTGGCCACGCGTGCGGCCGCCGAGAGCGCGGCGTCCGCCCCCGCCGCGGCCCGCACCGACCCGCCGTCCGGCACCCCGGCGCCCGCGGTCGCGTCGCGCGCATGACGGTCGCCCGCCCTGCCCCCGCCGCGCGCACGGAGGCGCGCACGGACACACGCACGAGCACGGCCGGCACCGCGCGCCGGCCCCGCCCCGACGCCCCACGCGTGCTCGCGGTCGCGGACTCCGACTCGTACCTCAAGTGGGCGGCATGGACCCTCGCCCGCCTGCGCGACGACGCCTCGACCGGTGCTCCCCCCGGCTCCGCCGACGCGGGCGCGCCCCGGGTCTCGGCCGTGGTCGTGCGCTCTCCCATCGCCCCGACGCCGGGCCAGTCGGACGCCGCCGTCGGCGGGACCGGCGTCGCGCCGCCCGCCGTGGTGACCCCGCGCGCGCTGCGCCGCCTGGTGCGGCGGTCGCGGCCCGACGTCGTGCTGGTCGCCGCCACCGGGCCCGTCGCCGAGCTGGTGGCCCGCGAGGTCGTGCGCGCGACGCGGCCGGGGCCGCGCCCCGCCCTGCTCGCCGGGCTGCCCGGTATGGCGCTGCCGGCCACCCCGCAGGGCGCGGGCTGGCGGCGCTGGTGCGACGCGTTCCTCGTGCACGCACGGGTCGAGGCGGCGCCGTACGTGGAGGCGTTCGCCCGGCAGGGCGCCCGGCCGGACCTCGTGCTCACCCGGCTGCCGTTCCTCGAGACGCCCGGCGCGGCGCGCCCCGCCGTCCGCCGCGTCGTGCTGGCCGCCCAGGCGAAGGTGCCGGCCGCCCGCGCGGACCGGGCGGCGCTGCTGGACGGGCTCGCCTGCCTCGCGGACGAGGGGTTCGAGGTGGTCGTGAAGCTCCGGGCGCGGGCCGGCGAGCGTCAGACCCACAACGAGGCGCACCCGCTCGACGCGCTGTGGGCCGCCGAGCACGCCCGCCTGGGCCGCCCCGAGGACGCCGTGCGCTTCGTGACCGGGCCGATGTCCGAGCAGCTCGTGCCCGGCACCGCGCTGCTGACGGTCAGCTCCACGGCCGGTCTGGAGTCCCTCGCGCTCGGCCTGCCCACGGTGTTCCTCGCCGACTTCGGCGTCGGGGCGGCCCAGCTCAACGAGCCGTTCGCCGCCTCGGGCTGCCTGCGCCGGCTGGACGACGTCGCGGCGACCCTCCGCGCCGGCGGCCCGTCGCCCGACCCCGCGTGGACCGAGGAGCACTACCTGCACGCCGCGCCGTCCGGCCTCCCCGCCGCGGTGCTCGACCTGGCGCGGCGGTCCCGTGCGGGCGAGCTGCCGACCGTGCGGGTGCGGCCGTGGTCGTGGCCGCGGCACCTCTACACCGCGGCGCGCTCCGCGCTGCCGGTGGCCGTGGCCCGCCACCTGACGCTGTCGCGCTGACGCGCGCCGCCGCGACCCGCCCGGTGGCCGAGCAGGAACAGGCGGTCGACGCCGTCGGAAGGGCTCGTCCCGGGCCCTGCACGGTGTCGACCGCCTGTCCGGCAGCCGGGGCGGCTAGGCCCGGTGGTCGGCGACCGCCCGCTCGGTGAGGCCGCGGACGAAGCCCGCGCCCCACGCCAGGTGCATGGTCGCCACGACGGCGGGCAGCACCAGGGCCTCGCGCAGCCCCAACCGCGGACGACGGCCCGCGGCGTGCGCGCTCGCCGCGAGCACTCCCACCGCGTAGGCGGCGGGGAGCGCGGCGCCGAGGACGACAACGCCCGGTGCGGTCAGCAGGCCGACGCCGGCGACGACGACGGAGGCCAGCAGCCCGAGCACCAGCACCGGCGGCGCCAGGTACCGCAGGCTCGCCGTCGACGGGTCCCGGCGGACCACCTCCCGCCGCCACATGCCCGTGCGCCAGAACTGCTTGGCCACCGCCCGCAGCGTGCGCCGCGGGCGGTACGTCACCTGCAGGGCGGGGTCGAACCAGAGCAGGCCGCCCGCGCGGCGCAGCCGCAGGCACAGCTCCCAGTCCTCGGCGCGCACCAGCGACGGGTCATACCCGCCGACGGCCGCGACCGCCGACCGGCGGAACGCCCCGAGGTACACCGTCTCGGACGGGCCCGCGTCGCCGCCCACGTGGAACGACGCCGCACCGATGCCGGCCGGGTGGCTCATCGCGCGCGCCACCGCCCGCTGCACGGTGCTGGTGCCCACCGGGTGCATGAGCCCGCCCACGCCGACGGCGCCGGTGCGCTCCAGCGTCGCGACCGCCCGGGTCACGTAGTCCGCGGGGAGCACGGTGTGGCCGTCCACCCGCAGCAGCACGAGGTCGGCGTCCGTGCCGCCGTCGGTGTTGCCGGCGCTGCCGGCGTTGCCGGCGCTGCCCGTCGCGTGCTCGATGGCGAGGTTGAGCCCGATCGAGCGGGACCCGGTGGGGTTGTCCACGAGCACGACCCTCGGGTCGGCCGCGGCGAGCCGGGCGGCGACCTCCGCCGTCGCGTCGTGGGACGGGCCGACGGCGAGCACCAGGCGCAGCGCCCCGGCGTAGTCCTGGGCCAGCACCGACGCGACGGCCTCGTCCAGGTACGCCTCCTCGTCGCGCACGCAGGCGACGACGGCGACGCCGGGCGGCGCGTCGCCGGCCGGGCCCGCCGGGACCTGCTCCCGGCGGGCCCGGCCGACCGTCGTCCCTGGCGCGTCCGACATCGCGCCCGCCGTCAGGCGTCGACGCGGCGCAGGCGCGACATCGGCGACAGCTCGCCGGGCATGACCCGCTTGACGCCGTCGCCCATCGCCTGCTCGAGGATGCGGACGTCGCGCACGAGGTTCGCCAGGCCCTTCGGCTCGAGCGACGCCGCGTGGTCCGAGCCCCACATCGCGCGGTCCAGGGTGATGTGCCGCTCGACGGCGACGGCGCCGAGCGCGACGGCGGCCAGCGAGATCTGCAGGCCCGTCTCGTGGCCCGAGTAGCCGACCGGGACGCCGTAGCGCTCCTGGAGCGTCGTGATGGTGCGGAGGTTCGCCTCCTCCGGGGGCAGCGGGTAGGTGGACGTGGCGTGCAGCATGACCAGGCCGTCCGTGCCGAGGATCTCCACGGCGGCGTCGATCTGCTCCAGCGTCGACATGCCCGTCGACAGGATCAGCGGCTTGCCGGTGTCGGCCAGCGCGCGCAGCAGGTCGTGGTCGGTGACGGAGGCCGACGCGATCTTGTGCGTCGGGACGCCGAACTCCTCGAGGAACGCCACCGAGGGCACGTCCCACGGGGACGCGAACCACTGGATGCCGTTCGCCTTCGCGTACTGGTCGACCTCGGTGTACTGGTCGTGCTCGAACTCGACGCGGTACTTGTACTCGAGATAGGTCATCTCGCCCCACGGCGTCTGCCGGATCTTGTCCCGCTGGTCCTTCGGGGTGCTGATCTCCGGCGTGCGCTTCTGGAACTTCACGGCCTGGCAGCCTGCGGCCACCGCCACGTCGATCAGCTGCTTGGCGATCTCGACGTCGCCGTTGTGGTTGATGCCGATCTCGCCGATCACGTACACCGGCTGGCCGGCACCGACCTCGTGGTCGCCCACGCGGACGACGGGCGCGGGCGAGGGCGTGGTGGTGCTGGTGGTGCTGGTCACGGGGGTGTCCTTCCGGTCGTGGTGCTGCGGGGCGGGACGCACGGCGGCGTCCGGTCGGGCTGCGAGGATCCGCTCGCAGACCTCGCGGACGGCGCCGTGGCCGCCCGCACGGGCGAGGACGACGCGCGCGGCGGCGGCGACCTCGGGATGGGCGTCGGCCACGGCCACGGGCCAGCCGACGAGGTGCAGGGCGGGCAGGTCGTTCACGTCGTTGCCGACGTACGCGACCCGGCCCGGGTCGAGGCGGTTCACGGCGCACCAGTCGCGCAGCGCGGCCGCCTTGTCGTCGACGCCGTGCAGCACGTCGACGCCGAGCTTGCGGGCGCGGGCCGCCACCACCGGGTTGGTCTCGGTGGACAGGATGAGCAGCGGGACACCGGCACGCTTGAGGCGCGCGACCCCCAGGCCGTCGCCCCGGTGCACGCGCACGCTCTCCGTGCCGTCCTGGGAGACGTACGCGGCGTCGTCGGTGTGCACGCCGTCGAAGTCCGTGACCAGGGCGTCGACGTCGACGGGCTCGGCGGACGGCGCGGTGCCCGGCTGGCCGAGGAGGGTGCGGGCCAGCCACAGGTCGCGCGGCTCGTCGACCTCCAGCGACCACTCGGCGGCCACGGGCTGCAGCCCGACCGACCCGAAGAAGCGGCTGCGCGCCTCGCGCAGCCCGGCCGTGCGCATGGCGTAGAACGCGCCGGTCTCGCGGAAGTGCGGCGCCCGGTCCTGGCGTCGCGGCCGGTGGTCGGTGCCGTGGCCCACGGGGCTGGGCGCGTCGCCGTCGAGCCGCCACTGGAAGTCGTGCGTGGGCGCCACGGCCACGACGACGTCGTGCGCGCCCGAGCGGACCTGCCGCACCGCGGCGTCCAGGTCGGCCGGGTCGACGAACGGCGACGTGGCCTGCAGCAGCACGGTGACGGCCGGGTCGGCGGGCTCCCCCGCCGCGCGCAGGGCGTCGAGCACGTGCAGGACGGCGGACTCCGAGCTCGCGGTCGCGCCGGCCAGGTCGGCGGGCCGGCGGACCACGCGGGCCCCGTGCGCCGTCGCCTCGCGGGCGATCTCGTCGTGGTCGGTCGAGACCACGACGGCCGTCACCGACGGCGCCGCGAGCGCCGAGCGCACCGCCCGGGCGACGAGCGTCGTGCCGCCCACGCGCTGCAGGTTCTTCAGCGGGATGCCGGCCGAGCCGCCCCTGGCGGGGATCACGACGAGCGCACCGCTGCCCGGGGAGAAACCCGGGTGGATGTCGTTCATGGCGCCGACACTAAGAGCGCGACAAGGCGCGACCGACCCTTTCCGGGGAACTGTCGCCGAACATCAGGATGCCTTCAGGTGAACACTTCTCGACGCCTCCCGAGAATGGTTCGCCGTGCATTCCTGGTGCCCTTTCATGGGAGAAGTCATCGCGAGGACATCGCGAGAGTTCGCCCGTTCAAGGAGGTCCGATGGACGCCCTGACCGCCCGCACGTCCCCGCGCACGGCGCCCGCCCGCCGGGGCCCCGCGACGTCCGGCCTGCCCGTGCTGCGGCTCGACAACCCGGTCCGCGCGTACGATTGGGGCTCGCCCACCCGGATCCCCGACCTGCTCGGCGTCGAGCCCGACGGCGCGCCCGCCGCGGAGCTGTGGCTCGGCGCGCACCCGGGCGCGCCGTCGCGGGCAGGGAGCGCGGGGGGGCACGCCGGCCGCAGCCTCGGCGACCTCGTGGGCGCCGCCCCGCACGACGCGCTCGGCCGCCGCGTCGCGGACCGGTTCGGCCCTCGCCTGCCGTTCCTGTTCAAGGTGCTCGCCGCGGAGCGCGCGCTCTCGCTCCAGGTGCACCCGCGCCCGCACCTCGCGCGGGCCGGCTACCACCGGGAGACCCGCGCAGGGCTGCCCGCCGGGCACCCACGACGGTCGTTCCACGACGACCAGCACAAGCCCGAGATGATCGTGGCCCTCAGCCCGTTCGAGGCGCTCGCCGGGTTCCGCAGCCCGCGCTCGGTGCTCGGGCTGCTCGACGGGCTCGACGGGGTCCTCGTCGACGCCGTGCGCGCCGCGCTGGCCGACCGACCCTCCACCGCGGGCCTGCGCGCCGCCACCGAGGCCCTCGTCGCCGCCCGGTCCAGCGCGTCGTGCGCCGCGGACGTGGCCGCCGCCGTCGACGCCGTCGCGCGCCGCCAGCACGCCGGGAACGCCGAGACCGCCCGGGCCGACGCCACCGTGCTGGCGCTCGCGGCGCAGCACCCCGGCGACCCGGGCGCGCTCGTGTCCCTGCTGCTCAACCGCGTGACGCTCGAGCCCGGTGAGGCGATGTACGTGCCCGCGGGCGAGGTGCACGCCTACCTCAGCGGCTTCGGCGTCGAGGTGATGGCGGCCTCGGACAACGTGCTGCGCGCCGGGCTGACCACCAAGCACGTCGACGCGCCCGCGCTGCTCGAGTGCGCGTCGTTCGCCCCGCGCCCGCCCGCGCGGCCCGCCACCCTGGTCTCCGGCGGCGAGAGCGTCGTCGTGACCTACCGCGCGCCCGTCGAGGAGTTCGCGCTGACTTTCGCCGACGTCGTGCCCGGCGAGCCCGTCGCCCTCGCCGTCGACGGCCCGCGGGTCGTCCTCGCCCTCGACGGCGAGGCCCGGCTGCTCACCGGCTCCGGCGAGCTCGTGCTGCGCCGCGGCGAGTCCTGCTTCGTGCCCGACTCGTCCGGGCCGCTCACCGTCGACGGCGCCGCCCACGTCGTCTGCGCCTGGGTCCCCTGACCCGTCGCCGCCGCGGTGCCGGACAGCCGGCGTCAGGGGGTGAGCTTGTTGTCCACCATCGAGAGGGCCGAGCCGATGGCCATGTGCATGTCGAGGTACTGGTAGGTGCCCAGACGGCCGCCGAAGTGCACGTCGCGCTCGTCGGCCATGAGCTCGCGGTAGCGCTTGAGGCGGTCACGGTCCGACGGCGTGTTCACCGGGTAGTACGGCTCGTCGCCGCGCTCGGCGAACCGCGAGTACTCGCGCACGATGACGGTCTTGTCGCTCGCGTACTCGCGCTCCGGGTGGAAGTGGCGGAACTCCAGGATGCGCGTGTACGGCACCTCGGTGTCCGCGTAGTTCATCACCGGCGTGCCCTGGAAGTCGCCCACCGGCAGCACCTCGCGCTCGAAGTCCAGTGTGCGCCACGACAGGGAGCCCTCGGCGTCGTCGAAGTACCGGTCCACCGGCCCGGTGTACACCACCGGCACCTGCCCCACCACGGCCTTCTTGCTCACCGGCTGCGCGTCGTCGAAGAAGTCGGTCGACAGCCGCACCTCGATGTTCGGGTGATCCGCCATCCGCTCCAGCCACGCCGTGTACCCGCCCGTCGGCAGGCCCTCGTGCGTGTCGTTGAAGTACCGGTTGTCGTACGTGTACCGCACCGGCAGGCGCGAGATGATCGACGCCGGCAGCTCTCGCGGGTCCGTCTGCCACTGCTTGGCCGTGTACCCCTGGATGAACGCCTCGTACAGCGGCCGCCCGATCAGCGACACGCCCTGCTCGTCGAGGTTCCCGGGCCGCTTGCCCCCCAGCTCCGCGGCCTGCTCGCGCACCAGCGCCCGCGCCGCGTCCGGCCCGTGCGCCGACCGGAAGAACTGGTTGATCGTGCCCAGGTTGATCGGCATCGGGAACACCTCGCCCCGGTGCGTCGTGTACACCCGGTGCACGTACGACGTGAACGACGTGAACCGGTTGACGTACTCCCACACCCGCTCGTTCGACGTGTGGAACAGGTGCGCCCCGTACCGGTGCACCTCGATGCCGGTGTCCGGGTCCGTCTCGCTGTACGCGTTGCCGCCGAGGTGGTCACGACGGTCGATCATGAGCACCTTGCGCCCCTGCTCGGCCATCCGCTCCGCGACGGTCAGGCCGAACAGCCCGGTACCGACGACGACGAGGTCTGTCATGCGTTCCTCCTGGTCAAGGGTCGGTCAGTCGGGCTCGTAGCCGCCGCGCAGCCGGGTGTACGCGCGGTACCCGGCCTTGCGCACCGACTCCGGCACCACGCGGTAGCCGGCGCGCACCACGACGTTGCGCACCATCTGCGGCCCGGTGAGGAAGCCCTCGGAGTGCAGCGTGCGCTGCAGGGCGAGCTCGGACGCGAGCAGCCGGCGGCCGCCGCGCCGCGCGTAGGCCCCGGCGCCGACGCGGTACAGCACGAGCGGGTCGACGACGTTCTCCGCGTCCGCGCCGGCCGCGATCATGCGGGCGAAGAGCAGGTAGTCCTCCATGAGGTCCAGGTGCTCGTACCCGCCCGCGGCGGCGACGGCGGAGCGCCGGTACACGACCGACGGGTGGTTGAACGGGTCGCGGAACCGCGCCGTGGTCGCGATGTCGTCGCCCGTCGGCGGCACCCGCACCATGCCGGGCGCCTGCTCGTCGTCGTCGAACTCCTGGATCGCGGACCCGACGATGTCGCGCCCGGCGGCCACGAGCGGGACCTGCACGACGAACCGCTCGGGCCGGGAGATGTCGTCCGCGTCGGCGCGCGCCACGATCTCGTGCTTGCACGCCTCGAGCCCCGCCTCCAGCGCGCGGGCGAGGCCCACGTTCCGCTCGAGCGGCACCAGCGTGACGGGGACGTCGGTGAGCTCGTGCAGGCGGCCGAGCACGGCGGCGACGTCCTCGCCCACGGGCCCGTCGCGCACGACGACGACCTCGTCGGGCCGCAGCGTCTGGTCGCGCGTGACCGAGAGGAAGCCGCGCTCCAGGTGCGCGGCGTCGTCGCCCGCGTACACGGGCAGCAGCACCGAGAACCGGTGGTCGTCGAGGGCGCCGCCCGCGACGACCGGCGCCGCGGCGGACGACGGGGCGGGGGTCCGGCCTCCCGCACGCTCGGCGGCGTCGTCGTGCCCCAGCTCGACCCGCGCCACGCTGAGGGCCGCGGGTCCGACGCCGGCGAGCACCTCGGTGTCGGCGCGCGGCCGGCGCACGACGCCGTGCCACAGCCCCCGGCCGCCGGCCTTGAGCAGGGTGCCGCGGTCGGACGAGCGCGCCACGGTCCGGGCCCAGCGCCGCAGCGTGGAGCCGCCGTAGAGCAGCCGCTCCGAGGGCGCGAGCGCCGCGGAGCGCGTGAACGTCCAGATCTTGTTGCGGACCTCGTAGTAGAAGCGCGGGCCCGGGTCGTGGTCGGTGCCGACCAGGCGTGCCGTGCGGTGCTCGACGACGCTGCCGGGCACGTACAGCCCCGTGCCGCGGCGCAGCAGCCGCGTGGAGTACTCGAAGTCGTCGTTCCAGATGAAGAAGTCGCTGACGGGCAGGCCGTGCTCCCGCACCGCACGCGCGTCCACCAGCATCGAGACGAACGACATCGACCGCACGGGCGTCGCG